>JBEKIU010000011.1:0-38740 GCA_050011635.1 Acidimicrobiales bacterium | reverse complement strand
GGTCGGGATCCGGGACATCTCACCGGTCACCTTCACCAACGCCGACGCCAGCGCCGAGGGCCTTCCGGTGAGCAGGGCCCCGGACCGGTCGGCCGCCAGTTCGCGGTAGCGGGAGAGAGCCATGGTGAGCAGGAAGCTGATGGCGTAGACGGCGATCGAGACGGCCAGGACAAGCAGCTCGACCAGGGCGGCATTGTCGTTCCCTCCCTGGCTGTTCCCCCTGTTGCCGCCGCCGAAGCCGCCCATGAGCCCGGACCACAGCATGATGCGGGTGATCAGGCCGGCGACCATTCCCAAAAAACTGGCAATGGTCATCACGGCCACATCGCGGTGGGCAACGTGGGAGAGCTCGTGGGAGAGCACGGCTTCGAGCTCGGATTCGTCCAGCCGCCGCATGAGGCCGCTGGTGGCACACACCACCGCGCTGTTGGGGCTCCGTCCGGTGGCAAAGGCGTTGGGGACGTCGGTATCGGCGATGGCCACCCTGGGCTTTTTCATGTCGGCCAGCGCACACAGCCGGTCGATGACGCCGTGGAGCTGTGGCGCCTGCTCGGGTGTGACGATCCGGCCGTGCATGCCGAAGAGGGCGATCTTGTCGGAGAACCAGTACTGGACGAAGAGGATGATGGCCGCAAAGACCAGCACCACGACATAGGAGATGCCGAAGGCGATCAGGAGCCCGATGACCGCCGCATAGAGGATCACGATCATGAGCCCGGTCATGAACATTCGGAGGTTCAGCCCGTGGTCCGAGGGAATGTTGCGTGCAGTGCTCATGTATCTCTCAGTCGTCGGCTCTCGAGCCGTCGGCCGAATCGGCCAGCAGCCCTTTGGTCTCGGCGAGGGTGGCGTCCGGGAAGGGGACGACCAGATCGGAGGTTGCGAAGGTGTCGGCGGCGACCGGCTCGCCGAGGCGGCGGACCTCGGCGGTCAGTGCCGCCAGCGCTGGGGCGAACGCCTTCTCGTCCCCGTTGTCGACAGCCTCGGCGACCTTGGCGTCCAATGCCTCGAGGTTGCCGTGGTCACCGTCGGGGATCAGGTACTGCCCTTCGCCCAGGATGCGCACGATCACGACGATGTTCCGTCGGGCTCGGCCGACCCGAGCTCGGCCGGCGGCGGGGCGCCGGTGCCCACCTCGGCCTTGAGCGCAGCCAGTTCGGCGTCCACGGTCGATGTGGTCGATGCCTGGTTGAGCTGGGCCTGGATGTCGTCGACCGGGTTGGTCAGATCGGTGAGGGCGCCCGACGCCAGCAGCTCGTCCATGGCCCCGGCCCGGGCCTGCATGCTGTCGATCTTGTCCTGGGCCCGCTGCATCGACATGCCGGCGTCGCCCATGGACTCGGAGATGCCCGAGACGGCCTCGCCGATCTTGGTCTGGGCTTCGGCCGCGGTATAGCTGGCCTTCATGGTCTCCTTCTTGGTGCGGAAGGAGTCGACCTGGGTCTGCAGTTTCTGGGCGGTGGCGATCAGTTTCGATTCCTGGTCGGCGACCTGCTGGTGTTGGGTCTGGAGCTCGCCGAGCTGATCGGCCAGCGCGGCGCGTCGGCTGAGGGCTTCCCGGGCCAGGTCCTCGTTGCCCTGGGTCAGGGCCGCCTTGGCCTGCTGCTGGAGCTTGTCCCCCTGTTGCTGCAGCTGGGAGGCCTGCAGCTCGATGCGCTTCTTGGCGGTGGTGACGTCGGCCACGCTGCGACGGACCTTTTGGAGGCTCTCCAGTTGCTTCTGGTAGGAGAGATCAAGGGACTCCCGTGGATCCTCGGCCTTGTCCAGCAGTTTGTTGGTCTTGGCCTGGACAATTCCCGCCAGGCGCTTCATCACGCTCATACTGATGGGTCCTTCCTCGTTCTTGGCAATTGAAGCTTAGGGCCTCACTGCCCGGTAGCGTGTGCGCCGTGCCTGAGTCCCTCTGTCTCCTCACCGTTCATGCCCATCCCGACGACGAGGCATCGAAAGGTGCCGGAAGCGTGGCCCGGTACCACGGCGAGGGGGTGCACACCGTGTTGGTCTGCTGCACGGGGGGCGAGGAGGGTGAGGTCCTCAACCCGGCCATGGACACTCCCGAGGTCCACGCACGGATCGCGGAGTTGCGTCAGGAGGAGCTCGCCCGGGCGGCAGAGATCATCGGCTACGACGAGGTGGTCATGCTCGGCTACCGGGATTCGGGGATGGCCGGATCGGAGTCCAACGACAATCCCCTGAGCTTTGCCCAGGCGCCGCTCGACGAGGCGGTCGAGCGTCTGGTGAGGGTCGTCCGTCGCACCCGGCCGCAGGTCATGGTGATCTACGGCGACGAGCAGTCCGGCTACCCCCATCCCGACCACCTGCGTGTCCATGAGATCGGACTGGCCGCCTACACAGCGGCCGGTGACCCGGAGCGATTCGCGGGGGCAGGTGCGGCCTGGCAACCGGGCAAGCTCTACTACACGATGTTCTCCGTGCAGCGGTTCAGGGAGGTCCACGAGAAGTTCGTGGAGCTGGGGCTCGAATCGCCCTTCGACGAGCAATGGCGCAAGCGCTGGGAGGAGGTGCCCACCGAAGCGGTCACCACGTCCGTCGACATCTCGGACTTCGCCGATGTGCGCCGCGAGGCACTTCTGGCCCACGCCACCCAGGTCGACCCCAAATCGCCGTTCTGGTTCGGGCTCCCACCCGAGGTGATGCGGTCCATCCACCCGTACGACGACTACCGATTGGCCAGGACCGGTTCACCCGGACGAGGTCCAGGTGACCCACCGATCATCGACCTGTCCCCGTCGCTCGACGGGGAGGCGGAAGGCGATCTCTTCGCCGGCGTACGCGACGCTCCGTGAGCCTCGGCGGCCCAAAGCCACACCGGCACACGGCGCACAACCACACGGCGCACAACCACACGGCTGCACGGCGCAGGTCGCACGGAACAGGTCGCACGGCACAGGTCGCACGGCGTGACCACGAGCACCTTGCCCTCGGCCGCGTGGGCCCGCTCCCCGGACGCGGCCGACGGATAGCATCGGGTCGGCAGGGACGGGTCGGGTGGACAGGGAGTTGAGTGCGTCGTGATCGATCGGGGGATGTCGTGACCAGATGGCTGACCCCGGAGTGGTTTGACGAGACTCGGGCCATGGGCAGCGACCTGCCTGGTCGGGCGGGTCTGGCGGCCCGGATCCAGTTCGAGATCACCGGGGGACCGGAAGGTGACGTCACGTACCACTGGGTGCTCGAGGACGGACGCCTGGTGTCGAGCGCCAGAGGCGCCGGCGACACGCCAGATGTGACGCTGACGACGGGTTGGGACGACGCCGTCGCCATGCAGCGGGGAGAGCTCGACCCCAACGTGGCCTTCATGCAGGGCAGGATGAAAGTGGCGGGATCAATGGGGGTGATGATGGCGTTGCTCCCGGTCACCAACACCCCGGAGTATCAGGATCTGAGGCGTCGGATCGCCTCGGTCACGGAGTTCTGAGGAACCCGATCACCCCCGAACCGACTCCGCCGAGGTAGGGCAGGTGGATGGCTCCCGCACTCTGCAACAAGATGACGGTCACGGCCGCGGCGAGAAAGACGATCAGAGCGACCACCAGGAACGGCTGAACCCTCGCCCACGAGAAGTCCCTCTTCGGCGTCCGCGCCACCCGCCGCCGTTCCGCGTCCTGACCCCACCGCACAACCCTCGTGACCGAGGAGGCGCCCGTCGGCCCCTGAAACTTGGCGGCGATCGCGGCGACCTGGCGGGAGATCTCTCGGGCGTCGCCACCGGGGAGGAGGAAGCGGTAGGTCTGTGTGTGGGTCTGGACCCCGATCAAGGCGCCAGGCTCCAACCCCGGTCGGCTGCGGTTGGTGGCCGTGGGGTCGGTGACGGCATCGACCTGGCCCGCGGCCGGCCCGCGGCGGTTGAGCTCGGGGTCGACCCACCACTCCGGGATGACTCCACCACTCCAGGGTTCGACGACGTGGGTGATGACCGATGACCAGGGGAGCACCCGAGGCCGTTCACCCCTCTTCCTGATGACGCCGACGCCGTCACTGGTGAAGGTGACGACGTCGATGGCCACCCCCTCGTTGTCCACCGGGTCGAGGAGGAGAAGGTCCGTGAGGCTGAACGGCTGAGGGGTGGTGTCGGGCGGCTCGGGGGCGGATTCATCGCGCCGCAGACCGGCCGCGCCTGGCCGTGCGCCGGCTCCGGAGGGGCCGGGGCCGGTGTCGGCGGGCCGAGGGTCGGACCCGGAAGCCCGGGGGCTCGCTCCCGACGGCCGGGGACCGGTGTCAGCGGACCGGTCGCCGCCTCCGGACGGCTGAGGGGACTCTCCTCCCGCGTCGACACCTGCCTGATTCGGCTGCTCTCCTTCTGCCGCGGCTACTCCCGTCACTAGTGCATCAGGTTACTGGCGCCGCATCAAAGGCTGGGGACCGATGGCTCCGACCACGCGCCAGCGGCTGAAAACCACCCGAGGACTGTGCCCATTGGAGCAGGCGGGTCGGGGATCAGGTCTTCCGCATGGCATCGCGGAGCGGTCGGTACCCGATCAGGGTGACGCCGGCATCGTCGATGATCCGGCCCAACCCACGATCGGCCACCAACAACACGTGATCGGCCACCCGCGACTCCCAGTCAGTGGTGATGGCCCGTAGCTCGGGTGTGTCGATGGCCGGGTGGAGGGTGACCTCGGTGATGCCGGGTTCCAGGCCGGCGATGAGGCCGGTGAATGCGTGGTGGGCGCCGACGGCGGGCAGGGTGACGAAGCGGTCGGGAAACAGCACACCTTCGTCTGCGGCCAGTTGCCGCACCGGGAATCCCACATTGGGTTCGGCGTCCGCGCTGAGCAGTCGAAGGGGCAGATTGAAGTCGACTGCCATCTCGAGGTAGACGTCGAAGAACTCGGGCCGGAGGAGGAGGGCATCGAGATGGGCGTCGAGATGGCTGATGTCAAAGCCCCAGAGCACCGCCCGCTCGATCTGGGCCCGGCACTCGCGGCGGACCTCGTCGATGTCGGCGTGATCCCACACGTCGGTGACGGTGCGCGGGAACCCGCCGTCCCCATCGAGGAGTGAAGGTGCTTGGGTGATCGGTGCCCAGCGATAGAGGTCATGCTCGGCGTTGAGGGTCAGCTGGACCCCGACGTCATCGCCCCGGAACCGGGATGCCGATTCGCGCGCCCACGGTGCAGGGACGATGAGCGACGCGCTGGTGCCGATGCCTTCTCGCAGAGCGTCGTAGACGCCCGTCGTTGCCGCGTGGCACAGGCCCAGGTCGGCGCAGTTGAGGATGAGCAGTTTGGCGTCGGATGGGTAGTTGAGGCGTTCTGCGACCGTCGGCATCCACCTGACCGTAGCGCCGCCGGCCCTCAGGCCGCGCGCCCGGCCTTTCTGTGCTTGCCGCCGGCGTCCCGATCGATTCGGGCGGCCGCGGTGTCCTCGAGGGTGCGCGGCCTGTCCGCCAGTAAGGCTCGTGCTGCGGCGACGCCCTTGCGTCCGATGCGCCGGGTTCGCTCGTCGAGGCGCCACTCCTCCTCATGACCCGGGGATGCCTTGGCCGGTGACGAGAGGAGGGGAAGCTCGAGCTGGATGGTGGGGGACCGGTGCCTGCGGGCTGTGGACATGGGTACAGCATGCCTGGAGGGTGTATTACGGGGGTCATGGCTGAAGGAGATACGGGAAAGACGGTCGGGCCTCGGTACGGGATCACGGTGCCCTTCGACGGGGTGACGCTGGAGGATCATCGCAGGTGGTATGCCGAATTGGAGCAACTCGGCTACACCGATGTGTGGTCTGCGGAGACGGACGGTGTGGATGGGTTCACCCCGTTGACGCTGGCTGCGGCGTGGTCGCCGTCGCTCCGGCTGGGGGTGGCCATCATCCCCGCCTATACCAGGGGCCCGGCCCTGTTGGCCCAGAGCGTGGCGGCGATGGCGGAGGCCGCGCCTGGGCGTTTCACACTCGGGCTGGGTACATCGTCCGACGTCATCGTGAGCCGATGGAACGGCATCGAGTTCGCCGAGCCCTACCGTCGGGCCCGGGACACCATCCGCTTCCTGAGGTCTGCCCTGGCCGGGGAGAAGGTGGACAGGGAGTACGAGACGTTCACCGTGCGGGGATTCAGGCTGGCCAGGCCGGTCGTGCAGCCGCCGCCGATCTTTCTGGCCGCGCTGAGGCCGGGGATGCTCAGGCTGGCCGGACGGGAGGCCGACGGGGTCATCCTCAACTGGCTCTCGGCTGAGGACGTGGCCACCGTGAAGCCGGAAATCGGCGCAGACCTCCCGGTCGCGGCCCGCATCTTCGTCTGTCCATCGGAGGATGCCGAGGCGGCCCGGGCCGTCGGTCGATGGATGATCGCCGCCTATCTCAATGTCGGCGTCTATGCCGCCTTCCACCGGTGGCTCGGGCGCGGTCCCGAGCTGGAGCCCATGTGGAAGGCCTGGCAGGCAGGCGACCGGAAGGCTGCACTGGCGGCCATACCCGACGAAGTGGTCGACTCCCTCGTCGTCCACGGGTCGTTCGAAGAATGCCGGGCCCATGTGGGCCGTTACGTGGCCCACGGGGTCGACATCCCGGCGATGGCGGTGATACCGCTCGACCTGCCCCTCGACGCCATCGTCAAGGGCCTGGCGCCGCCCTGGAGGGCTTGACGGGGGCGTGCCGAAGGTGCCCCCGGCTCAGCCTCAGTCCGTGCGGTACCGGGCGACGATCTCGGCGTCCTGGTCGCGGACCTGGTCGGCGAGGTCCTGACCGAACCTGTCCAGCTCCGCGGCCAGCCGAGGATCGGCCAGGGCCAGGATCCTCACGGCCAGGAGGGCGGCGTTGCGTGCGCCGTTGACGGCGACGGTGGCCACCGGAATGCCCTTGGGCATCTGGACCATGGCCAGGAGTGAGTCGAGCCCGCCGAGATTGGCCAGAGCGACCGGCACGCCGATCACCGGCAGGGGGGTGGCAGCCGCCGCCACTCCGGCTAGGTGGGCTGCACCTCCAGCCGCGGCGATGATCACCTTGATGCCGGCAGCTGACGCTCCTCGGGCAAAGGCGATGGTGTCGTCCGGCGTCCGGTGGGCGGAGAGGACCCGGACCTCGACGGGTACCGAGAACGAACGGAGGGTCTGGACGGCGTCGTCCATGATCGACGAATCGGATGCACTTCCCATGATGATGGCAACAGACATGTGCGCATTCTGCCCGAACTGAGGGCGGCGGTCACATCTCGACCCCGGTACGGCCTCCGGACGGGTCGGCACCCGGACCCGGACGGGCTCCGGGGACCACCCCGAGCCGGCCGGATTCCACCCCGAGCAGAGCCGCGGTCCGACAGGTACGGTGGTCGGATCCGCCCACGTTGATCGACCGGCGAACAGGACGACCCCAGGCCGGCGCAGGGCCCGGTCGCTCCAAGGAGGAGGCGTTGTGCACATCGGCGTGATGATCGACACCGAGAAGCCGTTCGAACATGTCGTCGGGCAGGTGGCCTCGCTGCACGAAGCCGGCATCGAGACGGCCTGGGCCTCCCAGATATTTGCCTACGACGCGCTGACCGCCCTGGCCGCCATCGGGCGCGAGGTCCCCGGCATCGGCCTCGGAACGGCAGTGGTGCCGACCTACCCGCGGCACCCGGTGATGCTGGCCGGACAGGCTCTGACCGTACAGGCCGCCACTGACAACCGCCTCACACTTGGCATCGGCCTTTCACACCAGATGGTCATCGAGAATGTCGTCGGACTGTCCTTCGAGAAGCCGGCCCGGCACATGATGGAGGTCCTCTCCATCCTCATGCCCCTTCTCGGAGGCGAGAAGGTGACCTTCAAGGGTGAGACCCTCAGCGCCTCAACCTTCGGCCCGTTGCAGATCCCCGTTCCGGGCCCGCCGGTGCTCGTGGCCGCCCTGGGTAGCGTCATGCTGCGCATCGCCGGGCAGTTGGCTTCGGGAACCGTCACGTGGATGACAGGGCCGGGGACCATCGAATCCCACGTCGTCCCCACCATCCGCGAAGCGGCGGCCGATGCCGGCCGGCCGCATCCCCGCATCGGTGTCGGGCTCCCGGTCTGTGTCACCGACGACGTGGCATCGGCCCGGGAGAAGGCGGCGGAGGTCTTCTCCATCTACGGTCATCTGCCGTCCTACCGGGCCATGCTCGACCGAGAAGGAGCAGCAGGCCCTGCGGACGTCGCCATCGTCGGATCCGAATCCGAGGTCAAAGAGCAGGTTCGTCGCCTGGCCGCCATCGGCACCACCGATTTCTGCGGTGCACCCTTCGGTACCGAAAAAGAGATGACCGCATCCATCGGGGTCCTGGCCTCTCTCGTCGGCGCTTGAAGCCTTCGGTCGGCTCCTAGAAGGCGAGGCGGGTGTGCTTGAACTCGTTGAGTTCGGGGCGCTCGTGGATCAGGTCCAGAACCCCGTCGATCGTGCGGCGGGCCAGTTGGCCGTCGCCGCCGGGCCGGTTCATCAGCCTGACGAAGACCGCACTCTCGCCCGCTATGAACGTCGGCACCCCGAAGACGTCCAGCTGGCTGACGACACGGTCGTGCTCGTCGCGCACCGCCTTGGCCGGCCATCCGGACTCGACCTCGGCCATGACGGCGTCGGCATCGGCTCCGGCCCGGACGAGCGCGGCGTGCACCACGGCGACGTCCCGGAGATCAGCGCCTTCATCGTGGCGTGCCGTGAACAAGGAACGGTGGACGGCGGCGAAGTGTTCCTCGAACCGGTCCCTGACCGCCACACCGGCGGCCAGGGCGAGGAGGTCAGCCTGCTGGGCCGGGTCCTCCCACGCAGGAGTGCCACCCTCGGGCACGTGTGACTGATTGAGGAAGAACGGGACGAAGGTCACCGCCCAGGGGGCTCCTGCCTCCAGCCCGTCGAGGATGTGCTCGTGACCATTTCGAGCGAACGGGCACCTGTAGTCCCAGGTCACAGCGAATTGCCGGCTAGATGTCATAGCTGTCCAACCCCCCGGCCCAGCGATCCATTCCTGGTCGGCGACCCGCCGCCCCCGACCAGGCGCGACCCGCCGCCCCCGACCAGGCACGACCGCCGCCCCGACCCGCCGCCCCGACCCGCCGCCCCCGACCAGGCGCGACCCGCCGCCCCCGACCTCGGCGACTCGCCGCCCGCGACCCGACCCGGTCCCTGCCCGCGCCCCCGGCCGGGCCGAGCCCCCGGGTCTGATCTGGCACTCGGCTTCCGATCTGGCCCGATCCGTCAGTCGGGCCCGATCCGTCGGAGGAGGCGCCTACCGAAGAGTCCGAGGACGGTTCCGATGGCTGCCCCGCCGAGGACGTCCGAGGCGTGGTGGGCCCGGAGATGGAGCCGGCTGAGCCCGACCAGTGCCGCACCCGTGTACAACAGCGCGTTCCCGGCGCTGTCATCCGGCAGGCTCATGACCGTTGCCGAGCAGAATGCAGCCAAGGTGTGCCCACTGGGAAAGCTCGTCGTCTTGGGCTCGCGCACCGGCACACCGACCTCGGCCAGGCGGACGCCGCTTCGATCGGGTCGAGCACGCCCGACGGCTGCCTTGAGGGCCGCGTTCACGATGCTCGATTCGATGCCGGCGATGGCCAGCGCCCGCACGGAACGCGCCCGCTCCGGTCCGGTGTGCCGGGCTCGCCACACCGTGGTTGCGGCCCACATGAGGCCGTGATCACCCAGACCGGTGATCACCTTGGCCGCGCCGTCCACAGCCGGATCGCCGCGCCAGGGCTCGAACCAGCCGTCGACCCTCTCATCGAGGGTATGGACCAAATCGGCCAGCGCCGTTCGTCGGCGGCTGCCGTCGGCCGGGAGTGGTCCGTCGAGTTCGACCGACTCCTCCCGACGCCTGACGGGGTCGGCGCGGTCGCTCCCGTTCGAACCCGGTCGGGCCGGCTCCTCCGGCTCCGGCTCCGGCCGCGGTGCGGTCATGCCGCGCCGCCGACGGCACCACCCAACACCACGGCGGCCTGTTCCGGATGGCCGCCATACGCCGGGCAGAACTCCCGGAATCGGCAGTAGTTGCAGAGCGGCGAAGTGCGGGGTCGGAAGTCCTCGTCCCGGCACGCCCGCTCGATGGCCGTCCAGACGGCGACGGCCTTCTGTCGCTGTCCGCGCAGCGCTTGCTCCGAAGGTTCGGCGGTGATGGTGAGGGGTTCTTTGAGGTGGAGGAGCTTCACCTGCACCGGCCGCCGTCCGAGGACCTCCTGGCACAGCAGGGCATAGATGTGGACCCCGATCAGCTTCGACTGCTCGAAGGCAGGCCCCGGTGCCCGCCCGGTCTTGTAATCGATGACCACCAATTCCCCGTCCGGGGTCAGATCCAGCCGGTCGATGATGCCGCGCAGCCGCATGGTGCCGACCCGGGCCTCGAGGGTGAGCTCGACGCCGACCGGGTTGACCTCGTTCGGGTCCTCCAGTGCGAAGTAGTTCCGGACCAGTCCCTCGGCATCGGCCCGGAGGCTGTCCGACTCGTCGGATGTGAGGGCCAGGGCCAGGTACTCCGGGTCGCTTTGGAGCTCATCCCAGGCCGTCACCAGCTCGGCCGCGGCCACGGCCGGCGAACGGCTTCCCTGCTCGTGCAGCCAGAAGAGGCGCTCGAGGGCCCGGTGCACGAGTGTCCCCTTGACCGTCCAGATGGTCGGCTGGTCGGGCAGGTGCTCGATGGCGTTGAACCTGAATGCCAGCGCGCAGTCACGGAACGAGGTGACCTTGGACGGGGACAGCGAGCGGGGCGGATCGAACGGCACGGGAACAGACTACGGCCGGGGTGTGCCGGAGTCGCGACTCAGGGCCCTGTCCACCGACGATGCCACCAGACCAGGCCGCTGCAGGGGACCGAAGTGGCCGACATCGGGAACCACCTCGACAGTGGACCGGTCGATCTGAGCGGCGTCCGCCTCGATGAACGAGATGCCGAAGGCGTCGGTGTGCGCTCCACAGCTCAGGGACACAGGACATTGGATCTCGTTCAGGTGCCCGAAGGCCCCATGGGAGGCGCCGTGGGCATAGATCTCGGCCTCGTCGTCGCGCCGGCACCGCAGCCGGATGGCCCGCCCGTCACCCCCCTCGTCCGTCGGGATCACCTCGAATCCTGTTTCGACGTACAGCTCGAGCACCTCCGGATCGAGATCGGCAAAGGGCGGTTTGGCCGAGAAGTTGACGAACGCGTCCTCGGCCGACGGGAACGTCTCTCTCCTCCGTCGGGCACCGACGGAGAGTGGGTTCCCCTGATAGGTCCCCTGACCGCCCGCTTCGTCCATGACGACCGGCTCGAAGCAGTAGAGCGCCCGGAACGTCCCGGTCCTCGCCTCCTCGGCCAGCAAGAGGGCTGCCCCACCGCACGAGTGACCGAAGGCGAGTGGGCGCTCGAGTCCCAGATGGTCGATCACCGACAGGACGTCGACGGCGAACCCGGACCAGGCGAAGTTCCCGTCCCCGGGCCTGTCCGACCGACCGTGGGCCCTGAGATCCAACCCCCAGCAGTGGTAGTTGCCGTGGAGGGCCCGCGCCAGCGGCCCGAACACCTCGGCACAGAAGCCGGTGGCATGGACGAGCAACAGGTCGTCTCCCGATCCCCCGAAGTCGTAGACGGCGATGCCGATCCCGTCGGGCGTCGTGCACCGTTCCCGCCTGGTTCGATGGTCGTCCCGGCCCGTGGTCACGGACTCGACGGTAGCCGCCCAGGGGCCGGATGAGGCGGGGCTTGATTGTCCTACGGCAGCCACCGGGACCGAGTAGACATTGATGGCTTATGGAGCATTTTCTGGAAACCTGGGGCTACCTGGCCGTCTTCGTCCTGAGCTTCGTGTCGGCCATGGGCCTCCCGGTCGGTGCCGAGGTGGCCCTCATCTACGGCGGCGTGCTGGCCAGCGGTCAGATCCCCGATGAGCCCCACCACTTGAACCTGGTGGTGGTCATCCTGGTGGCCCTGGCGGCCGAGGTGCTGGGCTCACTGGCCGGTTACCTGATCGGCTATTTCGGAGGGCGGCAGCTGGTGGACCGGGTGGGCAAGTACGTTCTCCTGACGCACAAGGACCTGGACAGGGCCGAGGCGTGGTTCGCCCGGCGAGGCGAGCCGTTCGTGTTCTTCGGGCGTTTCATCCCCCTGCTCCGCTCCTTCGTCTCCTTCGCCGCCGGTCTGGGCGAGATGGCGGTGGCCAAATTCCTGCTCTTCACCGTTCTCGGCTGTGCCATCTGGTGTACCGCCCTGACCAGCTTCGGCTACGCCCTGGGCAGCAGCTACAACCGAGCGTTGAAGGCCTTCAACGACATCGGCTACGTCGCCGCCGCCGTGGTGATCGTGGCCGTGGTCTTCCTCTTCTGGCACCGGCTCCGGGTCGTCCGCCAGGAGCGGGGCTGAGGGTGGTGAGCCGGCCGCCACGGGCTCCGGCTCGCCGTGCCGCCCTCGAGGCCTCCGAGCACTTGGAGCGCACCGAGGTGTGGAGCGGGCTCCACCGCGGTGACCCGGTCATCGTCTCGGGTCTGCACCTACGTGGGGCTACCTGGGAGTTCCGTGCCCATGTGCGCAACCGGCACAACGGCACCGAATCGATCGAGGTGGTCGGGGGGCGCCCGGGTGACAGGAAGATCCGCTCGTTCGAGCCTTCCCGCATCTTCGCCGTCACCGCCGGGAGGCGCCGCCGAGGCGATGCGGACCGTTCCGTCGCCGGGCAGTTGTCGTTGGCCGAGGCACCCCAGCTTCCCCTGGAGTGACCAGTAGTGACCGGAGCGGCCCGACTCCTCCGGTCCGCCCGAAGGTGGCGTCGCGGTAGGGTGCCGGAGATGGCAACCGTTGTGTTCTTTCATGCTCATCCGGACGACGAAGCCATCGCCACCGGCGGCACTATGGCCGGCCTCTCCGACCAGGGCCACCGGGTGGTGCTGGTCACAGCCACTCGGGGTGAGCTCGGTGAGATACCCGACGGCCTCTCGGAGGGCGGCGGATCGTTGGCCGACTGGCGATTGGCGGAGCTCACCGAGGCGTGCCGGATTCTCGGCGTGGGTCGCCAGACCTACCTCGACTATCTCGACTCCGGGATGGCCGGTGAGGCCACCAACGACCGACCGGGCAGCTTCGCGGCGGCCGACATCGAGGAGGCCGCCGGAGCCCTGGCCGACATTCTCGTCGAAGAGGCGGCCGATGTGCTGGTGACCTACGACGAGCACGGAGGGTATGGCCACCCCGACCACGTGCAGGTGCACCGGGTGGGGATGCGGGCCGCCGACCTGGCGGGAACACCGGTGGTCTACATGGCCACGATGAACCGCGACTTCATGCGGACCCTGCGCGACCGGGTCGAGTCGTCGGAGTGGGAACCTCCCGAGGGGAGCACTGACGGGATGGACACGATGGGCGAACCGGCGGCTCGCCTGACCACCGAGGTGGACGTGACCAGGTGGCTCGGGCACAAGCGCCGGGCGATGGCGGCCCATGCCAGCCAGATCAGTGAGACCAGCTTCTTTCTGGCCATGCCCCCGGACGTGTTCTCCACGGTGTGGGGACGTGAGTGGTACATCCGGGTCCGTCCACCCTGGGTCCTGCCCGCCGGGAGTGCGTGGGAGACGTCGCTTCTGCTCGAGGGTCCGCAGGGCGCGGGCTCGGCCGCGGCCGACGGGGCCGAAACGTCGGGGGGTGCGCTGGGTTCCGATGCCGACGGGGCCAGGTTGTGACCGTGACCCACCGGGTGCTGCGGGTCCAAGGGGGCCGGCTGGTGGTGGCCGAGCGCCGTCTCGAGCTCGAGTCCGAGCTCGACGCCGCAGTGGCCGAGGGGTTCGTCATCGTGAACTCGTTCGTGGTGGACGACAACGTGTACCTGGTGCTGCAGCGACCCGGTTGACGTCTGGGGATCAGAACTCGGTGAAGGCCTGAATGGACACGACGCGGTTCCGACCGGACTCCTTGGCCCGGTAGAGCGCCTGATCGGCGCGTTCGATGAATGACGAGGTGCTCTCGAAGCCGTCCCAGCTCGTCAGTCCGGCCGACAGCGTCACGCCGAATTCGGACGTGGCATCACGACCGCCGCTACGCAGCTTGTCCAGAAGATGGTGGCCACCGACGAGGTCGGTCTCGGGCATGACCAGGCAGAACTCCTCCCCCCCGTAGCGCGCCACCAGGTCCTGCCCGCGGATGTTGGAGACCATCAGGGCGGCGATCGATCGCAGGAGCGTGTCCCCGGCCACGTGCCCGTAGCGCTCGTTGTAGTCCTTGAAGCGATCGAGGTCGATCATGGCCACGCTCAGAGGTGTCTCCGAACGAAGCGCATGCGCCATCTCGATCTCGATCCGCTCGTACAGGGTCTGCCTGTTGGCCAGTCCGGTGAGGGGATCGGTGCGGTTTCCGGTGAGGAGCCCGCTGAGGAAGTTCGCTCTGCTGGTCATCCGGAGGAAGGAGGCGGCCAGCAGCTCGGCTGCCTCGCCTGTCCGCCGGTCGATTCGCCGGTCGGACTCCGATCGCCGGACGACCATCACCAACTCTCCGTCGGTGCAGTACCCGATGGGGATGACACAGAAGCCCTCGTCGAGCACGACCGAATCGGAGCGAAGGGCCTGATCGAGCTGGGGAAGCTCGACCATGGTCGAGACGTCCTCGGCCGGATCTGCGGGCCAGGAGGTGAGAGACGTGAAACGGCTCAGCCTCTCGTTCCGCGTGAAGACGGCAATCTGGTCGGCCGGTATGACATCGGCGACCAGGGGGAGGCCGCGCTGGAGCATGTTGACGATGATGTCTGTCCCGGAGTCGTTGACGCCGGGGCCGATGTCGTCGAAGGTCTCATGCAGCACATCGATGGACTGCCTGGCGTTGATGCGCCCGGCCTTGGATCCCATGGCGCGGGAGATGATCCACGTGATGGCCACGATGGTCGAGGCGTAGACGAGGCCGACGGTCACGAGCTCGGATCCCCGGATGCCGGCGGCCCAACTGGTCATGGTCACCAGCCCCACTGCGAACAGGTCGATCCCGATGCGCATGGGCCGGTCGCCGATGATGGAGACCAGGGTGACGCCGACCAGGACTGCAGGGGTGTAGACGTCCAGTTTGTTGCCGGACACCAATTCGATGAATCCCAGCGCGGTGAGGGCGAGGCAGATGATCACGAACCCCGCAGTGGCCTTGGTGCTGAGGTCGGATCTTCCCTTGGTCACGACGACGAACAGTGCGACGAAGACCACGGAGGCGATGATGCACGCGACGGCGCCGGCGACGTACCACCAGTTGACCGGATGTTGGTGGAACAGGATCACCATGAGGAGGAGGGGGATGGCGATCGACTCGGCGATGATGCCCGAGATGAGAACATCGCGGACCTGACGCTGGGTGGGGTGAGCGCGCTCGGTCTTCACGGTAGGGTTATCGGCCCTGGTCCATCACTCCTTTACCCGAGACGTCGGCTGGCGCCGATCGGGTGAAGAACATGCAGTTCAGGGGCCATCTCTTCCAAGATCGGCGGCCCTGTTCCCCTCGACTCCGACCTGGGACGTGGTCAGGCGGACGTCGGTGCCTCCGGTGGCGGCGGCTTGGCCGTGATCTCGAGCGGAATCGCCGGGCTGTGGGTCACGCCGGCAATGAAACTGGTGGTGAGGCTGCCGGCCGACCGTGGCATCCCGACGACCTCACCCATCGCCCGGTCTGGCCGAGGGGTGGAGGGTGCGGAAGAGCCGTGCGCCGTAGCCGGTGAGCTCCACATCGGTGAGAGCGCGAGCCGATGCCGCCCGAGGCAGGTTGAGGAGCGGCCCGAGCTCACCGAAGTAGCTACCCGGCTTGACGACCGTCATATGCTCCTCGGTCCCGTCCGCCCGGACCCGGTAGATCTCCACGTCTCCGGTTTCCACCACGTAGACGAGATCGCTGTCGTCGCCCTGGTCGAAGAGGACCTGGCCCGCGGTCAACGCCACGGGCTGTGGTTCCCGAGCCGAGTCGGGTAGATGGGGGACCAGCTCCACGACCCGGTCGGCCAGCTGGGTGATCCGTTCGTCATGGGTGGCCACTACGACCAGTCGGCCCGGCGCGGCAATGGCGCGCAGGAGCCTCAGGATCCCGTCGACCTGGATGTAGTCGAGGTGGGCGGTGGGCTCATCGGCCAGCACGAGGGGAGGGTCCTGCACGAGGGCGCGGGCGATGGCCACCCGTTGCTGCTGTCCTCCCGACATCTGATCCGGACGATGGTGACCCCGCTCGTCGAGACCAACCTGCTCCAACAGGACATCGGCACGCTCCCGTGCCGTGGCTCGGCCGACGCCGGCGAGGCGGAGGGGAACCATGACGTTCGAACGTGCGTTGAGGCTCGGGATCAGGTTGAAGGCCTGGAACACGACGCCGACCGTGTGGCGCCGATAGTCGGAGAGCGCGGCGCCGCTGAGACCCGATACCACCGTGTCGTCGAGGGTGATCGACCCGGCGGTGGGTGTGAGCAGGCCGGCCAGGCAGGACAGGAGTGTGGTCTTCCCGCAGCCGGAGGGTCCGAGCAGGACGACCAGCTCGCCGTCCTCAGCAGAGAAGGAGAACTCGTGGAGGGGCCGGACCTTGTAACCGCCGGAGGAGAATTCCATGGTCAGGTCCTTGGCGGCGAGGTTGGCCATGGCTCAGCCGAACGCCGCAGCCGGGTCGGCGCCGGTGGCCTGGCGCAGCGCGACCAGGCTGGCGATCAGTCCTACGACGACGGCAATGATCGGCAACGCCACAAACGAACTGCCCGGAATGGCCACCGGTGACTGGAAGATGCCGCTCATGAAGTTGGAGATGATGGCGGCGAAGGCGGCGGCCAGCAACGACACCACCACCGCTTGGAGAGCCAGGCTTCCGAGCAGCAGCAAGGTCGACGAGCCCAGTGCCTTGAGCACCGCAAAATCGCGAACCCGTTGCAACGCGGAGACGTAGAGCAGTGCGGCGATGATGATGCCGGCGATGATCCACATGAGGATCTTGGTGTTGTTGATGGAGGAGACTGCTGAAGCCAGGGAGTCGAGGGTTCGCTGTTCGGCGACCGGCGTGCTGAAGGTCCGGAGTCCGGCGGGCACCGTCCTCGGCGTGCCCGTTGTGACCACTGCGGTCACCAGAGGCCGTCCACCGAGCCCGATCGATTGTGCGCTGACCAGTGGCATGTAGACGACGTTGGTCCCGCCCAGCAGGGTGCGGTTCTGCACCTGGCCGTTGACGTGGAATGAGGTGGTTCCTATGACGACCTGGCTTCCGACCGCGGCGCCTGTTCCCGCGTTGACGACGACCTGTCCCGGAGCGGACAGTGGGCGGCCGGCGGTGACCGCCGGGTCTCCGAGACCGCCGATGGCGGTCCCGACGACCACGACCGTCGTGATCTTGCCGTTGATGCGGGCGACCTCCTGGGGCAGGACGATCAAGGGAGAGGACCGGGTCACTCCCGGTGTGCGGGAGATGAGCGCGGCATCTGCCTGTGGGAACACACCCACCGACTGGATGCGACCGGCGGATGAGTCGGCCAGCACCCAGTGATCCGCACCCACCCCTCCCATGGTCAGGTTGATCTCCGAGCCGAATCCACCGACCAGTCCGGCCAGCAGGAGGGCCATGGCCATGACCACCCCGGCACCGACGACGGCGATCAGGAATTGACGGTACCGATACGCCAGATCCGCCAGGGTCACCGTCACCATCGCTGGGGATTATTACACGCGAGTCGACAGCTTCGCTTGGAAGTCTCCGCCCGTGCGGTGGGCAGCTTCGTGATCGAGGAGCCAGGTCTTGCGTTCGAGCCCACCTCCGTAACCGGTCAGCTGACCGTTCGACCCGATGACCCGGTGGCAGGGGACGATGATGGACACCGGGTTGCGCCCGTTGGCCAACCCGACCGCCCGTGAGGCTTTCGGGCTCCCGACCCGCCGGGCGAGCTCGCCGTAGCTGATCGTCTCGCCGTAGGGAATGTCCCGGAGGTGCGCCCAGACCCCGCGCTGGAAATCGGTCCCATCGAGCCGGATCGGGATCTCGAACTCGGTGAGGTCGCCGTCGAAGTAGGCGCGCAGCTGGCCGATGATGTCGGCGAACCAACCATCGTTTCTCTGCCCATCCGCCGGTTCCTGAGGAGCGTGGCGCTGGCCGTCCATGTACATGCGGGTGAGGAATCCGTCAGACGCCGAGAGTGTCAGCGTTCCGACGGGACTGTCGATCGACGTGGTGATGGGGGGTGTCATGAGTCTCCTTGTCGTTGGGGGAGGAAGGGGGGATGGTCCGAGGTGGTGGCCACTGGTTGATGCGGTGATCGGTGACGGACCAGAGGTACTGAACGGCATAGGCCCGCCATGGCCGCCACGCGGTCGCATGCCGGACGAGGGCCGCCGTGGTCGAAGGGATTCCGAGCCTGCCGGCACCTCGACGGACACCGAGGTCGGTGGCGGGAAATGCGTCGGAGTCGCCCAGGGCCCGCATGGCGATGATGTCGGCGGTCCAAGGTCCGATGCCGGGCAGGTCGCCGAGGACGGAGAGCGCCTCGTCCCGGTCGCAGCCGGGTCCGAGGTCGAGGCGACCCTGGCAGAGTGCCTCGACCACTGCCGACAGTGTGCGCCGCCGGGCCTCGGGCAACGCCGGCTCGGCATCGCCGAGGGCGGCGGGGGAGGGGAACAGGTGGGTGAGTCCACCGCCCGGATCTGCGACCGGCTCTCCGTGGCTGATGGCCAGACGGGCCGCGTGGGTCCGGGCCGCTTCGGTCGACACCTGCTGGCCGAGCACGGCCCTGATGGCCAGCTCCGCGCCGTCGACGCATCGGGGGACCCGCCGACCTGGCGCTTTGTCGATCACCGGGTGAAGGGCGGAATCCCTGGCCAGATGGCGGTCGACAGCGGTCGGGTCCGCGTCGAGGTCCAGAAGCCATCGGCACCGGGAGATGGTCGCCGTCAGGTCCCGCACATCGGAGAGCACGGCCCGGCAGAGGATGTGATCCGGGGCGGGAGTGAGCTCGACGATGCCCGGGCCATGGCCCAGGCGGAGTGTGCGGCGATAGGTGAAGCCGCGTATCTCCTCCACGCCCGGCACTGAGGTGGCAGCCAGATGCCCGATGAGGTTGTCGGGGCAGAGGGGCTGGCGGAACGGAAGACGCAGGATCAGGGTGGTGGAGGCGCCCCCGTCCGATCGTGACGACTCACCCACCCGGGTGCGGAGGTGGGTCGGCGAACTGGCGAACACAGCCTGGATGGTGTCGTTGAATTGACGGACGCTCGAGAAGCCGGCGGCGAACGCCACGTCTGACATGGGCAGCGCGGTGGTCTCGATGAGGATGCGTGCGGTCTGGGCGCGCTGGGCTCTGGCGATGGCGATGGGTCCGGCGCCGACCTCTGCCGACAGAAGGCGCTCCAGCTGGCGGACGCTGTAGCCCAGCCGCGCGGCCAGCGCGGACACTCCCTCGCGGTCGACCAACCCGTCAGCGATCAGGCGCATGGCCCGGGCCACGACGTCGGCACGGGTGTCCCATTCCGGTGACCCCGGGGTGGCATTGGGCCGACAGCGCTTGCAGGCGCGGAATCCGGCACGTTGGGCGGCGGCCGCAGAGGGGTAGAAGCGGACGTTCGCCCGCTTGGGCGTCTTTGCCGGGCAGCTCGGGCGGCAGTAGATGCCGGTCGAGGTGACCGCGGTGAAGAACCAACCGTCGAAGCGGGGATCACGGGACTGCACGGCCACATAGCAACGTTCGAAGTCCTCGATCACGGCACCAGCATGACCCAGTTGGGCCGGGATGTCTGGCGGGAATGCGACACGGCCATTCGCACCCCCATGGGGGGCGGGCATGGGGACCGGTGGGGGAAGAGGTCCTTCCGGCTCAGTCGCCCACCGGGAGGTCGAGCGCTTCCTTCCCGGTCAGCCAGGGCCGGCCCGCGGCGGCCAGCTCCTCCCACTTCTGGAGATCGTCCCCGCGCTGGCCCAGCTCCTCGGGGGTGGGCCCGAACCTCTCGGTCAGGGGTTGGAGCGCCTTGGTGTCGAAGTGGTAGCACTCGGCGGCGTTTGAACCGAGGATCTGCTGGGTCTCGTCGACCGGAATGTCCGAGAACGCCTTGCTGAGCCACTCCCGGGTGTGGGGCCACGTCCCTTCGGGGTGGGGGAAGTCGTTCCCCCACATGATGTTGGCGATGCCGATCTCGTAGCGGCGGGCGAGCTCACGGCGCCGCGTGTTCGACGCACCGATGTAACAGTTCCGGTCGAAGTACTCGCTCGGCCGCATGGAGAGGTGATCGGTGAGCTGTTTGCCCAGTTTCTTGGCCGCATGCTCCCGGTCGTAGACGATGTCCGACGTCCACAGCAGATCGGGGGCCCAGAAGGCGCCGCACTCGGTGGTGACGAACGTGAGTGAGGGAAAGCGCTCGAACGTCCCCGCCCACAGGAGAAACCACAGAGGCCGGGTCGACCACCAGCGGACTTCGGCGACATAGATCCCGACGTGGTCACCGTACGATGCCCGGTCGGCAGCTCCCGAGTGCACGTGCACGGGCATCTCGAGGTCCGAGCAGGCGGCCCAGACCGGGTCGTACTTGGCATCGTGGTAGGGCTCGTAGGGCTGCCACATCGATGGGATCAGGATGCCCCCTCTGAGCCCGGACTCCCTCGCCCTCCGAATCTCGGCCACCGCGGCCTCGACGTCGAAGATGGGCACGATGGCCACCCCGGCACGGCGGTGCGGGCTCTCGTTGCAGAGCTCGGCCAGCCACCTGTTGTGGGCCTTTGCGCCCGCCATGAGGAGATCGATGGGCACGTCGGCGGTGGCAGCCAGACCAGCTCCGAACGGCGCCGATGCCCCGCCAGTCACCGCGTCGGCGTCGGGGAAGATGACCTCCCCGACGATGCCGTCGGCATCGAGCTCCTGATCGCGTCGGCCGGCGTCCCAGCCGCCCCGCAGGCCCTCGGCGTTCTCCTGCTCCCACTCCTCGGCGAACTCCTCGTTCCTCAGGCCTCGCTCGGCCAGTTCGGCCTCCATGGCCGCTCGTGCTGCCAGGGACTGGTCGAAGGCGTCCCGGAATTCCGGATCCAGCCACTCGCGGTACTGCTCGCTCGGCAGCCCGGCATGACAGTCCGCCGAGATCACCATGTAGTTGTTCACCGGGGCATCTCCCTCGTTCGATCGGTGGTCATCCTGGGACCTCCCGCAGGTAGGTGGGATTGGTGCGCCTGAGCATCGAGTCGGCCCGGGCCCGGATCTGTGCGTCGATCGACTCGCTCGGCGCCATGATCCAGAAATCGCCCGACTGCACGCCCTGCACGACCTGGTCCGCCACCTCTGCCGGCTCGGTGTAGTGGACCTCGATGCCGGCCGCAGCCATCTGACCCTCGATGTCCTCGATGGTCGGGTAGGGAGTCTGGCGCGGCCGCTCCTTGGCCAGCTCAGGTGGACGCACACGCCACGAGCTGAAGATCCCGGTGCGCAGCATGTTCGGTCCGGGGAAGAGGACCGATGCCCCGACGGCGGAGCCGGCGTCGGCCAGCTGGGCGTAGAGGCACTCGGTCAGCGTCACCACCGCGGCCTTGGTCACCGCATACTGTGGGGTTCCACGCAGCGGCGACACCCCACCGTTGCCGGACGAGGTATTGACGACGTGCCCGTTGACGCCGGAGGCGACCATGGAAGGCACGAAGGCGTTGATGCCGTGGATGATGCCGTACACATTGACGTTGAACGCCCACCGCCAATCGTTGAGCTCGTGCTCCCAGAGCGCCCCTTCCGCTCCGGCACCGATGCCGGCATTGTTGCAGAGCAGATGCACGGCGCCGAATTGGTGGAGGGCCGCATCGCGCAGTTGCTCCACCGAGGCAAAGTCCGAGACGTCGCACGTCACCCCGATGACGTCGAATCCCTCCGCCTGGAGCTTGCCCACCGCATCGGCGAGCGCATCGTCGTCGACATCGGCCAGGACCACCTTCATGCCCTCACGGGCGAAACGCTCTCCCATGGCCCGCCCGATCCCGCCGGCCCCGCCGGTGACGACCGCTACCTGGCCGGAGAGGTCCTCGATCACTTGTCGCCGACCGGTGACATGTCGTCATAACGCTGATGCACGTAGGGGCGGATCCACTCGCCGGGCACGGTGCCGTGGATCTCGCCCCGCTGGATACTGCTCCGCTCGGCCAGGTTGATGGCGACCAGCTTGCGCACGGGAAGGTCGGCGACCGGATCGAACCGCGAATCACGCAGAAGAACCTCGCCCGAGACCTCTTCGAACTTCCGGGTCTGCTCGGTCCGGTGGCAGTAGACGAGGGCCGGATCGGTGTCGAAGCCCTTGCCGTCGGGGGATGGGAGGAATTTGAAGTAGAAGTCGGTCCGCGTCTCGGGATCCGGGAGCTCGAGCTCACCGGTGACCCGGCCGCTCACGTTGACGATCTCGACGCCCATCCGGGCAAAGGTTCCTGTCACCCGGTCGTCTTCACGGACGAGCTCGACCGACCCGAGCTTCTTCGGTTCCCCGAAGGTCTCTCTGCCGCCGATGACCGATTGCTCGGTGGTCATGGGCATCAGAAGGGCGTAGAACCCGTCGGTTCCCTCGTGGCGGGCCCGGACCGAAAAGCTCCCGGCACCGAAGGTCGGGTACCCGGCGATGTCGACGGTGGCCACCGTCACCTTGACCAAGGGCTCGGGGCCGGGCTCGATGGGGGGCGGCAGGACCGCGGCGAGGGCATCAGGATCGGTGAGGTAGGTGGCGACCAGGGTCGTGGCCCACACGTCGACAGACGTGGCTTCCACTTCGCGGTTGCGCAGCTGCGCTTCCGATCGTGCTCCGTAACGGACGTGTCCCATGGGTCTCCTTCGTCGTTGATCGTTCCTCTGCAGGTGGTGGTCAGGTCACACCGGCGAACGCCGGGCAGCGACCGGCTTCGACCGGAATCTCCGATGGCTCGAGTGGCCGGTCGATCTGGTCATGGGTCGGACCCACCCGTTGCGCCACTTCCGTGAGGCCGTCCATGTCGAACCCGAACAGGCGGGCCGCGTTGCCCCCGAGCATCTGCTGGACCTCGACGGGATCGATGCCGGCGAACGATAGGCGCAGGGCCTCCGCGCTGAACGGGAAGCTCGACTCCCGGTGGGGGTAGTCGCTGCCCCACATGATCTTGTCCACCCCTACGGCGTGGCGCATGGCGGCCTCTGCCGGTCGCATGAAGCTCGACCCCACATGGCACTGGCGAGCCCAGTACTCGCTCGGGCGCATCGAGAGCTGGGAGACGACCGACTCCCCCCATTCGAGCTCCTGGGATCCGGTCGCCGTGCCCATCCGCGAGAAGAAGAAATCGAGCGTTCCGAGCGTCTCGGGGATCCAGGCCGTTCCCTGTTCGGTGAAGACGAATTGGAGATCGGGATGGCGCTCGAGGACCCCGGCGAAGATCAGATGCCAGAGCGAACGATGCGCCCACCAGGTGACCTCCAGCATGAACATGACCTTTTCGATGTCCTTGTCGCCCAGCGGCGGCACCGCGCTCCCGCTGTGGTGGTTGACCGGGAGGCCCGCCACCTCGCAAGCCCGCCAGAGGGGGTCGTAGATCCGCGAATAGAGCGGCTCGAGACCCGAACCGGGAGGGGCCCCGGGCAAGAGGATGCCGGCGGTCATGCCGGCCTCGGCGGCCCACTCGACTTCGGCGACCGCGGCGGCCACGTCGTGCAGCATGATCTGGACGATGCCGAGGCGTCGGCCCGGTGCCGCGGCGCAGAAGTTGGCCAGCCACCGGTTGTGGGCCCGCAGGCCGGCCCAGCGGAGCTCGAGGTCGCCTTCGGTGGCCCCGGGGACCTGCACCTTCAGCGACGGTTCAGGATAGAAGGGCGGGATCGTGTTGGGGAAGATGACCTCGGCGACGATCCCGTCCGCCTCCAGTTCGGCCTGGCGACGTCCGTGGTCCCAGTTCCGGCTGGCGTCTTCGCCCATGAGGTCGTCGAACGGCACGCGGTACTGCCTGGCCCAATCGTCGAACTGGGGATGGAGCCTGGTCGGGAGGTAGTCGCGGTAGTGGAGGAGATCTGCACCGGCGTGGCAGTCGGCCGAGATGATGGTGTAGTGGTCCTCACCGCTCATCGTCTCGCCTCCCCCTGTTCCTTGCCGACACCCATCGTTCCTTGCCGGCAACCAACCGCTGGCCCGCGGTCCTTGCCGATGACGGGTCGCCTTGCCTGTAACATCGTTACATGACGGTCGGGCGAGGTCAAGCAGATCCCGGACGGTCTCCTGGCGCCGGGCTCTCCCGCGATCAGGTGCTCGACGCGGCGTTGCAGATCGTCGAAACCGAGGGGATCGACCGCCTGACCATCCGCGGCCTTGCCGCCAAACTGGGCGTGGCGGCCACAGCCATCTACTGGCATGTGGGCGACAAGCAGGCGCTGCTCGACGGTGTCGCCGAACGGGTCATCGCTCGACTGGGGGAGGTATCGGTCCGGGGCCGGGACCCGGCCACCCGCATCACCTCGTTGGCAACCTCGCTGCGGAGCACGCTGCTCGAGCGTCGGGAACTGGTGGCCCTGGTCCACCGCCAAGGTCGCACGGCTGCGCTCTTCCAGCCGGCCCGGCGTGTCCTGGTCAACGAGCTCAGGTCGGCCGGCGTGGACCCCGCCGGGGTGGCGCTCGGTGTCCAGGCCGTGCTCAACCTGGTCATCGGCTCGGTCCTCCTGGACCGTCAGCTCGAACGCCAGCCCGCCCAGCGTGAGAGCCCCGAGGAGCTCTGGTCCCTCGACGACGCGCCCGATGCGCCCGAGCTCCTCGAGCATCTTTCACATCCCTGCGACGAGGGCCAGTTGTTCGACTTCACGCTGGCGGTCGTGGTCGGAGCTGTGGCGCAGGGATCTCCGGGACGGCCGGCCACCGGGGCCTGAGCCGCCGCCGATGTCGGGCGATCGGATCGTCCTGTGTGGAATGTCCACGCCAAGGCCGTCGGTTCTGCGGCCCGGGAGATCTCGGTCGTCCGCCGGACTCCTCGTCGATCGGCCCAGGCCGGAGTCAGCGGCGGTGACGGCGACGGAGCCGGGAGTTGGCCAGCACGGAAGGCGCCCAGCCGGCGTCCTCGGGGTTGATGTTGGTGCCCGGAGCGACGATCTCGTCGATGCGGTCCAGGACGGCCGGTTCGAGACGGACATCCGGCGCGGAGAGCTGTGACTCGAGTTGCTCCATGGTGCGCGGTCCGATGATGGCGGCGCTCACCGCTGGGTGCTCGAGCACGAAGGCCAGGGCCAGCTCGATGATGGTCACGCCGGCGTCATCGGCCACCGTGGCCAGCTCGGTGACGATCTCCAGCTTCCGCTGATTCTCGGGGATGTCCAGGTCGTAGCGGCCGGGCACCCGCTGGGCCCTCCGGCTGGTGTTCCCCTTGCCCTTCCCGAAGCTGCCCGACAGCCAGCCGCCGGCCAACGGGCTCCAGGGGATGACGCCCATCCCGTATGTCTGAGCGACCGGGAGAACGTCACGCTCGATGCCGCGGACGAGAATGGAGTAGGGAGGCTGCTCGGTCATGAAGCGATCCCGACCCCGGCGCTCGGCCACCCACTGGGCCTCGACGATCTGCTCGGCCGGAAACGTCGAGCTGCCGAAGGCGCGGATCTTGCCGGCGTGGACGAGATCGGTGAGCGCGCCGAGGGTCTGGTCGACGTCGACGGTCTCATCGGGTCGGTGCACCTGATAGAGGTCGATGTAGTCCGTGCCCAGTCGGCGCAGGCTGTTCTCACACTCTGCGACGATCCACCGGCGTGAGTTGCCCTGTGCGTTGGGGTCGTCGCTCATGGGCGCGTGGACTTTGGTGGCGAGGACGACCCGGGAGCGATCCACCGTGGCCAGCGCCTGGCCCACGATCTCCTCGGATTCGCCGGCCGAGTACACATCGGCGGTATCGATGAAATTGATCCCCGCGTCGAGTGCACGATGGATGATCCGGACCGAGTCGTCATGGTCGGGATTGCCCCAGGCCCCGAACATCATCGCCCCCAGGCAGAGGGGACTCACCCTGATTCCGGTCCGGCCGAGCGTGCGGTTCTTCATGACCGCGACTCTATGGGCGTTGCCGGAGCCGCGGCCACCGGCGACGGGACGGCCCTCTACTCCGTCGGAGGGGTAGAGGGCTGCCGCTGAGCCGAGGGGCAGAGTGCCCAGCAGCCTCAAGTCCGGAACGGTCTCCCGCTCGACGGATTCTTACTCCTAGTATACCTGTCGGATTGCTAGAGATAAAGACGGAAATGGCGGATTCCTGAACCTGGTGCCTGAACCGGGCCATATGGACGCACCCGGAGGGGCGCCGTCGGAAGCGTCCCCGGCCGAGCTGACCTTCAGCTGCCGCCGGCCACCGCCCGGAGCCCGGCCATCGACTCCCGCATGACGTCGGCGAGGTCGCGGGCGTCGTGCCCGCTCGACCATCGTTCCATCGCCACGCGGAATACCGTCATGCCTGCCTCGGCCGCCAGGCTGGCTTGGGGCTCGCCCACTCCTCGCTGGTGGAGGGCCTGTGCCACCGCCGCGGCATAGTCGGCCAACTTGGCCAACTCCCGCTCCCGCAGCTCGGGATTGGCGGCGATCACGGTCTGTCGCTGGCGGGACAGGTCGCGGCGGAAGTCGCCGAGCATGGCCGCGGCGGCGGCGAGTCCACAAGCCACAGCGTCGAGCGGCCCGTCCTCTGTGGGCGCACCGGCCACGCCGGCCACGATCCGTTCCTCGAGGAGAGCAGATCCTCCGAAGAGCACCTCTCGCTTGTCGGTAAAGTGCCGGAAGAAGGTGCGCTCGGTCAATCCCGCCCGGGCGGCGATCTGGGCCGCCGTGGTCTGGTCGAATCCCCGCTCCGAGTAGAGGGCGAGCGCAGCCTCCTGCAGACGCCCTCGACTGTCCGGCTGCCATCGACCCATCTCTGCATCCTAGGCGTTGACAGTCACTGACATCCTGGGTAGGTTGATAGCAGTCACTGACATCAATATCGCCATCGGAGGGAACCCATCATGAGAATCTTTGTCACCGGCGCATCGGGCTGGATCGGGGCAGCAGTCGTGCCCGAGCTCCTCGGAGCAGGCCACGACGTGGTCGGCCTGGCCCGCTCTGACGAATCGGCACAGCAGCTGCAGGCGGCCGGGGCCACCGTTCATCTGGGCGACCTCGACGACCCCGACGGTCTGGCCAAGGCGGCTGGCGACGCTGACGGGGTCATCCACCTGGCCTTCCAACACGAGGTGGCCTGGAGTGGCAACTTCGCCGCCGCGGCGGCGGCCGACCGCTGGGCCGTGGAGGCCATGGGCTCGGCCTTGGCCGACTCCGACCGACCGCTGGTGCTCGCCTCGGGCCTGCTCGGCCTGGCAGCCGGCCGGATGGCGACGGAGGACGACGGGCTGGTTCCCAGCGCCGAGGTTCGGGCCATCCCGGCCGGGCGCCGGGCGGCCACCGCTCTGCTCACGCTGTCCCTGAGGGGCACAGGCGTCCGCTCGTCGGTGCTGCGCCTGCCCCCGACGGTCCACGGCGACGGGGATCACGGGTTCATGGCCACCCTGGTCGGGACGGCCCGTGAGCGGGGCGTGGCCGGATACGTGGGGGACGGGACCAACCGCTGGCCGGCGGTGCATCGCTCCGACGCCGCCCGCCTGGCTCGCCTCGCCGTCGAGGCCGCCCCCGCCGGCTCGGTGCTCCATGCCGTGGCCGACCAGGGCGTCGCCTTCCGCGAGATCGCCGAGGTCATGGCGCGGCACCTCGGCATCCCCACGGCGTCGGTGGCCCCCGCCGATGCCGGCGAGCACTTCGGTCACCTGGGTCACTTCGTGGCCCTGGACAGCCCCGCCTCGTCTGCCATCACCGAGAAGCTGATCGGGTGGGAGCCGAGCGGCCCCAGCCTGCTCGAGGATCTCGAGCAGGATCACTATTACCGCTGAGAGAGTCACACCCGGCGCCATCGCGGCTCGTGGCTGGAATCAGGACAGGTCGGAACCGAAGGAGCGATGCCTCCGTCATCGGCGCAGGAGGAAGAGCCGGTGAGATACTCGGAGGGTGGCTGACGACCCACTCTCGTTCACCGTCGAGCACACCATGGGCGCATCACCGCCGGACGTCTTCCGGGCCTGGACGGAGGCGTTCGACACCTGGTTTGCATCGCCGGGAGCCATACGTATGAGTCCGGTGGTAGGCGAGCCCTACTGGTTCGAGGTCATCCACGACGGGAGTCGCCATCCACACTATGGACGGTTCCTCGCTCTCGAACCGGACCGGCTGATCGAACAGACCTGGGTGACCGGCGAGGATGGAACCGAGGGGGCTGAGACGGTGGTCGGGATCGAACTCGACCCCACCGATCCGGGAACCATCCTTCGACTGACGCACAGTGGATTTGCGAACGAGGAGTCGGCACACCGCCATGCCGAGGCATGGCCTCAGATTCTCATGCACCTCGATGACGTGCTCACGAGTGCCCACTCCCACGGCGTTGCATAAGGTGAGCACCGTTCGCCGGTTGCCGGTTGCAGGGTACGACCTCACACCGGAACCCGGTGGGTGATCCAACGAAGGGTGGAATCAGATGCGTCGCTGCTTCATCACCATCTGCTTGCTCCTGGCGGTTACGTGCTCGGCATGCACCAGCGCTTCGTCGACCCCGTCGAAGGTGGTTCCCTCCGCCGTCCCAGCCGGATTCATCGGTCACCAAGGCCGCTGGCTGACTGACTCCGAGGGTCGGATCCTCCTGCCGCACGGGGTCAACTATGTCGTCAAGCAGGCCCCTTTCGACCCGCTGATCGGTTTCGATGCCGCCGATGCGTCGTTTCTCGCCGCCAACGGGTTCCGCGCCGTTCGCCTCGGGGTGCTCTTCGATGCCCTGATGCCTGAACCCGGCAAGATCGACGTCGCCTATCTGCGCCAGATCGCCCAGATGGTCGATTTGTTGGCCCACGACCACATCGTCGTACTGCTCGACATGCACCAAGACGAGTACGGCCCGGTGACCGGAGGAGACGGCTTTCCTGCGTGGGCCACCATCACCGATGGAGCAGCGAATCCCGCACTCGCTTTCCCAACCGGGTACTTCAAGAGTCCGGCCGTACAAGCGGTGTGGGCAAACTTCTGGGCCGACCGGCCGGGGCCCGGCGGTGTGGGGCTCCAGGAGCGCTACGTCGCCGCCCTCGTCGCACTGGCGAGGACCTTCAAGTCGGACACATCGGTTCTCGGCTACGACATCATGAACGAGCCCTGGCCGGGCACGGACTATGCCAGTTGCGAGACCGATGCCGGGTGCACTGCTCTTGAGCAGCATCTGCTGGCGCCGTTCTACACGAAAGCCGCCCGCGCCATCCGCGCTGTCGATCCTCACCATCTGATTTTTGTCGAGCCCTTCCTCACCTTCGACTACGAGGGGACGACGTCGATACAGGCGTTCGGTTCACCGGCCAATGCACTGTCGTTCCACCCGTACATCGCCCAGTTTCCGGGTCAGACGGGAAAGGCGATCACGCTGTCCTCCGGCAACGGCGATGCGCTGCTGGCAACCGAGTTCGGGGCCACGACGGACGTGTCGACGATCGACCAGTTTCTCGATGGCTTCGACTCGCAGTTGATGCCTTGGTTGTTCTGGGATTACTCGATGATCGCCCATCAACACGGATCGTCAGGCGAGACGGACGAACAAGCATCGACCGCGCTGAAGGCGTTGGCCCGTCCGTATCCACTTGCCGTTGCCGGAATCCCCATCGGCTACAGCTTCGACTCAGCCTCACGTGAGTTCAAGCTCAGCTATGCCTCACACCGTCTCAACGGCAGACCGTTCGCAAGCGGCACAGTCACCGACGTCATCACGCCGAGCATCACGTATCCGGACGGCTATTCGGTCTCCGCTGATGGGGCCTCGGTCACGTCCAATCGATGTGCCCCCATGCTGACGCTACGGGCGACGGCTCCCTCGGTCACCGTCGTGGTTCGACCCGGGGGAGGTTGCCGGTGACCTTGAGTTCGTGATCGCGCCCCGTCGTAGCCGGAAGCCATTTGGCTGTATGTATCCTTCGGTTCCGTGCCCATTGCTCCATTTTGGCGAGTCCAAGGATCACCCCATGAGCCGATGTTTCCCTCACCGTCTCTCACGGTGATTACCTGAGCCCGAAGGAGGAATTCGGATCCGTCTCGGGCGCGCACGTGGTTGCCGCCACCAAGCAGACGACCAGTATCCAGCCCGTCGGCACTCGGCGCGTGGCTCCAGACCCCGGTCTCATTGACCCGTCGCTGGGCACCCATGAGGTCAGATTGTCGACCGATTAACCGCTCAATGCGGTGCCGGGGCAACACTGAGTGAGGATCTTGCATTGTCCGGGTAGTAATGGTCAAAGAGGGCATATAGTTCACGCGTAGGGGGGTCCACGTCACCCAAGCGGTCTTCGTCGTCGACGCACAACGACGACAGGCAACGGGGCGGAAGGGACCAGACGAGGGCAACGGTGAACGATGAATCATTCTGAACCCGATCGGGTGAAGCCAGCCGGTGAGTTTGCACGGTGGGAAGCCGAGATGTGGTCGATCCTCGCTCCACTGAAGGCTGCCTTGAACTCCGCGTTTTGGGTGTCAACGCCAGAGGCCGCACTCGCAACCAGCGACCAACTCCGAGCCATAGCCCGCGATTCTACGAAGTGGCAGCTCAATCACCATTGCCTCATTCCTGATCTGGCAGTCGCGTTCCGCAGGGTCCTTCGATCATCCGTTGCGCTGGCCGATCTTCTCCTGGAACAGTCTCAGAATCCGAACGGGGTCGATTGGCCTGCTGTCAACCGCGAGGTGATCGGATTTCACAAGTTGCTCGAGCAATTCGTAGCGATGATGGGTGATCATTCCGCCCGACTTCCTTCCGACCCGGGGCAGTAGATCGAGCCTCCGGAACGGCTCTATCCACCTAGGGCTCTTCGGCCCGCTCAATGGGGTGGTCGGCGGGGGCGGGGATTCCGTACTGCTCGGGAGTCAAGGACGCCGCCGTTGCCGGAGCCGTGGTCAAGAGTCGGCGCTTGCGAGCGCCGACCTTGCGAGCCCGCCACACTTCCTCGGACGGCCACTTCCTCGCCCATTCGGCATCGACGAATGGAAACGGGCAGGCGGCTCCGTCGGGCGGGCGGAGTTCCATGAGGTCTTCGATCTCGAAGTGATTGTTGCGGAGGAGCCGTATCCAGTCACCATGGCCGAGGTGGAAGTCGACCATGGGGTCATCCGGCCACTCGAATCGATGCATGCCGAAGTAGGGGCGGAGCAGGCGGTCGGTGGCGGCGACTCCGTCCTGCTCGGGTACGCAGAGCATGAGCAACGAACTGTTGCCCAGGAACATGAGCTCGCCGCCGGGACGGAGGAGCCGAGCGGCCTCAGGGACCCAGAGGTAGGGATCCGCCCAGATGGCGGCGCCGTACTCGCTGACGACCGCGTCGACGGTTCCGTCGCCCAGGGGTACGTGCTCTCCCGAGGCGAGGATGAGAGGGAACCGCAGGCTGTGCTCGTTCTGCAGCTGGCGGGCGATCGCCAGCTGTCCGGGCGAAGGGTCGACGCCCACCGGCTGCGCCCCTCGCTGAGCCAACCAGGCCGAAACGTACGCCGTGCCGCACCCGAGTTCCAGGCACACCTTGTCGCTCAGATCGTCAGGAAGGAGATGCGCAGTCCGCTCTGGGACCTTGAAGAGACCCCAGGCCGGTTCCGGCGCCGCCCATTGCGCCCGGGCGGTGCGCAACTGATCGTCGTGACGCTCGTCCCAGGCAGCCGCGTTCACCCTGATGTAGTCGAAGGCAGCTGGATCCATCGCCGGCCAGGCTACGCCCAAGGCCTGAGGCTCGGCGGGACGGCGCCGGGCTCCGGCTGTTTCCGCCCAGGCCGCCCGGCGCCGACCTGCCTGCCGGTTCGGGACGCACATCTCGGTGGTGCTCAATCCCGATTGCGGAGATCGAGCGAGCAGCCGACCAGGCCAGGCTTCGCAGGCGACGGGCTTCGCCCGGCTACCGTGGCCCTGTGAGCAGCTCTCGAGTGCCCGGTGGGGTCGTGCACAAGCTTCCAAGCGACCTGCGCACGGCTCTGATCGCCAACGCCGCGGCACTCGACGCCTGGAAGGACATCACACCTCTGGCCCGCAACGAGTTCATCTGCTGGGTCGAGGATGCCAAGCAGGAGATGACCCGGCAACGCCGCATTCGCCGGACCCAGGAGGAGCTGGAGGAGGGCCAGCGTCGTCCCTGCTGTTGGCCCGGGTGCGCACACCGCGAGCGCACCGGCAGGAGGCAGGCTGCCCGGTGAGCCGACAGGGCCCATGAGCAACCCTCATCCGGGTGAGCCCCCAGCGGGCAAGGAACAGACTTGGTGCCGGCGCTGCACCGGTGACCGAAGTGTCAGGAGCGACCGAACGCCGGGCGCCATCTACCATGGTCGCCCATGGCTGTGACCTGCGCATGCTGCTCGACGTCGGTCGACTGGTGGGTCAGACTGCGCTCGCACCCCGATCTGCCGATCTGCCACAACTGCCTCGCCGGGTTGAATAGTCAGAGGGACGGCCAACTGCAACTCATGACAGGAACGTGGCTGGTCAACGGGTTCGAGCCGATCTTCAAGGTCGCCGACGTGGCTCGCTCGGTCGCGTGGTTCCAGCGTGCGGGCTTCGAGGTGTCGTCCCACGACGACACCTACGCGTTCGCTCACCTGGATCAGGATCTGACGATCCATCTTGCCCAGGCTGGAGGAGACGAACCTCCGGGTGGCGGTGCCCTCTACATCCACTGTCAAGACGCCGACCGGGTGGCCGAGGAGTGGAGGCGGGCGGGGATCGAGGTGGACGGCCCCCGGGTCGAGGACTACGGCAAGCGGGAAGGATCCGTTGCCGACCCCGATGGAAACGTGATTCGCTTCGGTTCCCCCGTTCGCTGAGGGGCAACCGTGGGTCAGGCCCATCCGCCTCCGTCCCCGCAGCGCGCATTCAGTGCTCGGTTCCGGGTGAAGCGATTGGATTCTGGCTCCTCACTCCTAATTCGAAGTCGGGAGTGCGTAGGCAAAGACCTGATTATTGGACGGGACGTAGACCGCACCGGATTCACTGCCGGTCCCCGCGTCAGCGACGATCGGGGGGTTGTCGACCGAGCCGCCGGTGCTCTCGGTCCAAAGGGGCGAGCCTCCGCTCGCAGCCTTCAAGGCGAAGAGGCTATGGGTGCAGGTCTGGCCTGAGACTCCGGTGGAGCACCCGACGATGACGACAGCGTCGGAGGCAGTGTCTCCAGCGATGGCCACGGACGAGTCGATTGCTCCGCCGGTTTCAAAGGTCCACTTCAGGGCTCCGGTGGAATCGTTGAATGCATATATCTCGCCAGCCCTATCGCCGATATAGACGACGCTGTACGCCACTGCGGGGGTGGGGCCGGCTTCGGCGCCATTCGGGTAATCCTTGCCCGTCGTAGCGACCCAGAGCGGCGTGCAGATTTCTCCCCACTGCCCGACGTATTTGGTGCCCGTGCAGTGTGAGGATCCGCTGGCAGAGAAGGCGAGCAGCCCGTCGGTGGCGGATTCGATGTAGACATCGCCGTTCGCTACCGCGGGTGACGACCCTCCGCCGTCCCATTCGCCTCCGTAGAGCCAGGGGGCCGACCAGGCAGGCGTGCACGTCGCGATGTCTGAAAGGGGCTTACCCGATTCATGTGGAGCATACGTCCCCGGGCACTCGCTGGCTACGTACGAGGCGTTGAATCCATACACCGCATACTGATCTGGATCATTCTTGCTCGTACCCTCGTGGTCACCGGCCGCTTGGTACAGCATCCCGCTGAGGACCGCAGGCGTCGAAAAGTTGTTCCCCCCGGTGCTGTAGCCCCAATCCGGATCGCACTCCCGTGCCTTGGACGCCGTCCAGCAGTTCTGGTCGTTGCCATTGGTGCCGGTTGTCGAGGGAAAGACATAGACCCACCCATAGTCCTCCGGAACGTAGACATATCCGTTGGCGATGGTGAGCGACGCGTCGATAGAGCCCCCGAGGGACTGTGAATGCCAGAGCAGGGCGCCGTTCGAGGCGTTGTACGCATACAACTCGCCATCGTGGCTGCCGGCGTAGACGACAGGTGTCGAGAGGGACGTGTCGACGGCCGGCGACGTGGTCAGGCCGTTCGTCGGAGACGGCATGGCGGTCCAGCTCGGCTTGCAGTTCAACGTCGGATTGCCCTGCGTCGGGGTCGGGCAGGTCGTCGTTCCGCCACTTGCGGGGTATGCGTAGAGCTCCCCGATCGTGTCAGCGCATTCGTTCACAGCCGTCGTAACCTCGGGATCGTTCGTGTCTGTCGGATGCAGGAAATTGTTCGGATCCCTGACACCCGCGCATTCGCCCGCAGCTGCGTAGTTGGCGGTGGCGTAGAGCATGTCGTTCGACGCCACCGTCGGTGATGTCGTGATCCAGCTTTCAGAGCCTGTGGCGGCCGCGGTCGTCCCTGCTTCTGCGAGAGTAGAAGCGTTGCCCGTGGTGATCACGTCCGACGAGTCGTGGCTCACGTGGGCGGTTCCATCGCCATACATCGTCCAGACATTGCAGCCGGCGAGCACGACTGCTACTGGAATCACGAGCGCTGCCCGCTTGAGCAACCGCGGCCATCTCACGCGTCTCACCATCGCGGGCCTCCTTTGGCTTCGGTCGCCTTCTCGGTCAAGCCGCTCGACTTCACCTTCGTCAACCCTTGTAACGAGGAACGGAGCGATCCGTTTCACCTGTGCTCCGGATCTTGAGGATCGCGTGGCCAAGTCGTCCGGCCCAGGAGATCCCAGCGTCGTCCCACACCAAGAGGTCGTGGCCGATGATGAGCTCTAGCTCGCCGGGGACGGTGGATGCATCTGAGCATTGGTACACATGACAATGGACCCATCGATGGCAACGGTCTTGGGGACCTGCATCGGTGAACAGTACGGCGGCACCTTGGCACCACCGGCGGTGGACACAAAGTGCCCGAGCGGGCCACCAGTGACGGAAGGTTCTGCGACCACGGCCCCGCTGTACTGCTCGAACGTCACCCCAATGTGGTCGGGAGGAACCTCACAGGCCGAGGCTGGCTGCAGGATACGAGTGATCCGGTGCCCGCCGTGCCCCTCGGGACCTGCGTAGCTCCGAACAGGCGCACGCGAGCAGGCGTTCCGATCAACCGCACCACGTGGCGCTGGAACGTGTGATCGGTTGAGCGAGACCGGGCAGACCTTTCAGAACGCCCGGCACAACTGACCAGACGACCGGTGAAGGACCTCTGGTTCTTCACCGCGACCAGACGATCCCGATCGAAAGGTCTGCTACCGCTGGATCGACTTCACCTCGAGGAACTCCTCGAACCCGAAGGCGCCTCGCTCACGACCGATGCCTGACTTCTTGTACCCTCCGAAGGGCGCCAACGGATTGAAGTTGCCACCGTTCACGTCGACCTGGCCGGTACGGAGTTTCTGCGCGACCTCGATGGCATGCTCCTGGGTGCCGGCCCAGACACCTCCAGAAAGGCCGTAGTCGGTGTCGTTGGCGATCTCGATTGCCTCCTCCTCGGTATCGAAGGGGATGATGGAGAGAACCGGTCCAAAGATCTCCTCCCGTGCGATGGTCATGTCGTTGGACACGTTGGAGAAGACGGTCGGTTGGATGAAGAAGCCGTTGGCCAGCCCTTCAGGGGCTTCGGATCCGCCCGTGACCAGCTTCGCCCCCTCTTGGACGCCCTTGTCGATGTAGCCACGGACCTTGTCGCGTTGGACGGCCGAGACGAGCGGGCCGATCCCCGTCGTAGCGACGAACGGATCGCCGGGAGCGAAGCCTTCGGCGGCGGTTGCGGCCAACTGCTCGACCTCTGCCAATTTCGAACGCGGCACCAGCATCCGCGTCGGGGCTGAGCAGACCTGGCCCGAGTTCAGGTAACAGCCGAACACGCCAGCCGGCACCGCTGTCGCCAAGTCGGCGTCTTCCAAGATGATGTTCGCAGACTTGCCGCCCATTTCCAACGACACTCGCTTGATGCTCTGCGCACAGATCTCCATGACCCGTTTGCCGGCTCGGGTCGAGCCGGTGAATGAGACCTTGTCGACCCCAGGGTGGGCAGCGATGGCCTCTCCGACCACCGGCCCGAGACCGGTGACCAAGTTGAAGACGCCTTTCGGCAGACCCACCTCGTGGATGATCTCGGTCAGGATGAAGGCGTTTATCGGAGCGACTTCGCTCGGCTTCAGCACCACCGTGCATCCAGCAGCCAACGCGGGTGCGATCTTGAGGACGATCTGGTACAAGGGGAAGTTCCACGGCGTGATGGCACCGACGACACCGACGGGCTCCTTGATGACGAGCGAGTTACCGATCTCCTCCTGCCAGACGTACGACGCAGCCCGAGCCGCATTGTCGGCGAACTCGCCCGTGGGCAGGCCCACCTGAAACGTCTCCGTGAGGCTTCGGGGCATCCCCACTTCGTGGCTGATCACGTCGGCAATCTCCCCGGCCCGGGCCTGGAGGCCCTCGGCCATCTTCTGGAGGAACGCTCCGCGGTCCTTGGCCGGCGTGGCCGCCCAGCCCGGGAAGGCCAGACTCGCTGCCTTGACCGCACGGTCGACATCGGCCGGCGTCCCGGCCGGGATAGTGGCGAACACCTCCTCGGTGGTCGAGTCGATGACATCCAAGGTGTCGGGGCCTGACGGCGAGACCCAGGCTCCGTCTATGTAGAGAGAATCACGTACGATCATGGCCGCACCTTAGTGGAGCGGCATACTGCTCGCCGAGGAAGATTGGTGGCGTTCGGGGCAGCCGGGTCAGGGATTGCCGCCGACCGTTCGTACAATGACATCACCCAAGAAGGTGTGACTTGTGAACTTGATCACGTGGTCGTCTTCGGCTGGGATGATCACGGTTTCGTTGTTCAAGTGGCCAATGCCGGTTCGATCCGACAACTCGACGCGAGCAGCCGGGATGGCGAGTACTTCAAATGTCACCGCCCGATCGCATACGCCTGGACGCCGACTCAGCGCTGCCCCTGGCGGGCCCCGCTCGCGCCATCGCCTCGGCGAGGAGTACCATGCGGGTAGCTCAGCTTGGCAAGGGGATCCCAAATGCGCCAACGGCCAACCGGGACAATGGCAGGATCGGCACGCTCACTCTCCCTCGTGGCCGCGTGTGCCATTGCCATCAGTGCAGGGTTGCTTGGTTCGTCGCCACCAGCTGGCGCGGGGACCGTGCCCACCGTCCCTGGTGCTCCTCTCGAGGTCATGGCCTATCCCGGGCCCCACCAGGCCGGCGTCGGCTGGAATGGACCGCTTTCCGATGGCGGCGCGTCCATCACCCGGTTCAAGATCATCGCCACTGACCTGTCGGATCCAGCCAGAGGCGGCCAGACGGCACTCTCGCCGATCTGCTGCGCGCAAACAGTCCGCGGTCTCACCGCCGGCGACAGGTATACCTTCAGGGTGTCCGCCACCAATTCGGTCGGCACCGGTCCGGCCTCGGCTCCCTCCAAGGCAGTCGTTCCGACTGCGGCCGCTCCTCCTCGAGGTGTCTACTGTGAGCATGCATCCGGGACAACCGGCGGCGCGGTCAGATTGAGCAGCTGCCATACCGGCGGGGGTGGATTGGTGGGAACGGGCATGATGCCTGGAGCCGTACTGAAGGGCACAGGCAAAGGAACAATCTCGTGGCGACGCGGCACGCAGTTGTTCTCCACCACGATCGCAGTCACGACGATCTTGGGCCCCAACCCTACGAAAGGATGGTGCCCGAGTAGAGGCCTAGGGCGACAGTACGCCGTCACCGGCAAGGTGACGGCCGATACCGAGCCTCACATCGCGGTCGGTCAAGCTGTCCATGGCTACATCTGTATCGGTTCATCCGGTGCGGTGAAGCAAACGCATTACGGCAGACTCACGTTGTGACCTTGTCGGGCATCGGCCCACGTCTTCCCCTGTGAGCGTCCTCGACGTGTGCCGAGGACGGCAAACCTGGCGTTGGACCTTGATCTGAGCTGACGTTACGGGTCCTCAGACTCCGCCAGGGCCTCGGAAGTGCTGGAGCCGCTCTCGTAACTTCCGACGGCGACGCAGGCGGTTGCCGAGCTGCACGACACCGCCTCCAGTCCACTGCCGTAGACGGCGCCTGACGGGTCGGGGGCGGTCTGCACCACCCAGCGGGTGCCGTTCCACGCTTCCGCCAACGTCAACAGAGCACCGGAGCTGTTCCCGTCCTGTCCGACCGCGGTGCAGGCGGTCGCCGAGCTGCACGACACCCCATCGAAGGAGCCGCTGGTGGTGCCCTTGGGTTTGCGGGTGGTCTGGACGGCCCAGGTGGCGCCGTTCCATGTTTCCACCAAGGTTACGACACTGGATATGGTCGCGAACCACCCGACGGCGGTACAGGCGGTTGCCGACCTGCACGAGACTGCAGTCAGGTAGTTCTGGGTCGATGGGTTGGAGGTGGCGTGCACGGTCCAGGAGGTGCCGTTCCAGGCTTCCGCCAACGTCTCGATCTCGCCCAAGCTGTTCTCGTACTGTCCGACGGCGGTGCAGGCGGTCGCCGAGCTGCAGGACACTGCGTCCAAGTCAAGGCTGCTGGCGCCTTTGGGTGTGGGGGTGGTCTTCACGGTCCAGGTGGTACCGTTCCACTCCTCCGCCAGCGTCTCGAGAGCACCGGAGCTGCTCGCGTACCTCCCGACGGCGGTGCAGGCGGTTGCCGACCTGCACGACACTCCATCCAGTTCGCTGTAGCTGGCGCCTGATGGGTTGGGGGGGCTCCGCAGGCTCCAGGACGTACCGTTCCACACCTCCGCCAACGCCCAGCCATCGGAGACGTTCTGGTACTGCCCGACGGCGGTGCATGCGGTCGCCGAGCTGCACGACACGGCATTCAGGCTGCTGAATGTCAGGTAGCCCGATGCGTTGGGGGTGGTCTGCACGGTCCAGCGGG
>JBEKIU010000010.1:0-45923 GCA_050011635.1 Acidimicrobiales bacterium | reverse complement strand
GCAGCCGTGACCATCAGATTCGTAACAGCGCGACCGAGCGCTTTCAATGGTGGCGGGGGTGGGATTTGAACCCACGACCTTCGGGTTATGAGCCCGACGAGCTACCAGACTGCTCCACCCCGCGTCGCGAACCGACAACTTACCACCTCGCCGGATGGTGCGAATCACCCCGGGAGAGCTATCACCCCGGGCGAGCCGTCAGCCCGATTTGGTCTTGGCCGGGGAGGTCGTGCTGGTGGTCGAGGAGGTGGAGGTCGTGGTGGTGGTCGAGGACGAGGAGCTCGTCGTCGGGGTGGCGGTGCCCGTCAGGTTCTGCACTTCCTGCAGGTAGGACTCGAGGCTGTTGATATCGGTCTGATAGGCGCCCAGATTCCCCGATTTGAGGTCGGCCTGTGACTTCTGCCACGACTGCTGGGCCTCGGCCAGGAGGCCACGGACCTCAGGCGAGAGCGTGCCGGTACTCCCGTTCCCTCCGGACGCCGTCGACACCGGTGCCTGGAACACCTGGGTGAGCGCCGACGAGAGCGAGGGGCCGATCGCCGGCGTCAGACTCCCGTAGACGGCGATCACCTGCTGCAGCTCCGGAATGGAGTTACGCGACGACTCCACATAGACAGGCTGGATGTAGAGCAGCGAATCGGCCACCGGAATCATCAGCACGTTGCCCAGGAGCACGGCGGATCCGTTCTGGTTCAACAGTGAAATTTTGCTCGACACCGCGGCCGTGCCGTCGATCTTGGCCGCCACGATCGCCGGACCGTTGACCGGACTGTTCCGCGGCGTGACGAACATGTCCAACTTGCCGTAGTCGCCAGGGTCGGAGCCGGCGATCATGAAGCCGGACAGCGTTTGGATCTGGCTCTGCCCCGATATCGGCACGAAGGCGTCGAGCAGATTGAAGGACTGCGTGTTCTGGCCCGGCACCTTCATCACCTGGTAGATCGGTGCCATGCGGACCAGCTGGCCGGTCGACACCTCCTCCCCCTGCGCGTTGGTGGTGAGCGTGGTCTGGAGCGCCTGTGATGGCGAGCCCGAGCCCGGTGACGGGGACAGCGCCCAGGCGTCGGCCGCGCTGTAGAAGCTGGACGCGGTGGTGATGTGGTACTTCCCGTACATGGATGCCTGCACCGTGAAGATGTCCTCGGGGTAGCGGAGATGGGCCCTGAGTTCCGAACTCATCTCCGACGCCGGGGTGAACATGCCGGGGAAGGCGCTCTCATAGGTGCGGATGATCGGATCGGTGGGATCCATCACGTAGAAGGTCATCTTGCCCGTGTAGGCGTTGATCAGCACCTTCACCGAATTGCGCACGTAGTTGAAGTTCTGGTTGAGCCCGCTGGAGGCCGGGAGCGCGCTGGTGTCCGCGTTCTGGGCATACGGATAGTTGTCGGTGGTGGTGTAGGCATCCTGGATCCAGTAGATCTGGCCGTGCAACAGGACGGGATAGGGGTCGGAGTCGAGACTGAGGAACGGAGCGGCCTTGGACACCCGAGCCTGCACCCCCCGGTCGAACATCAGTCGGGACTGGCTGGTGATCTGGTTGGAGATGAGCAGGTTGAAGTCGCTGAACCGCACGGCGAACATCGCCTGGACGAAGAAGTTGGAGAGCTGCACCCCGCCGTCGCCCGCATAGTGGGTCTCGTCGTTGGTGCCGTTGGTGAGCTGGTAGTTCATCTCCGGCTGCTTGGTGTTGGCCACCACATACCCGGCGTTGTTGAGCCCGAAGTAGACCGAGGGTTGGGTGATTGTGGGCAGTCCACTGTTCGAGACCGGCGGGACACCACCCACCGCGAACTCTGGATCGCCATTGTCGGTCGCGACATTCGCCGGCGAGATGATCATGCCGTAGCCGTGCGTGTACTGCAGCGTGGTGTTCACCCACGATGAGGACGGGAGGTCGCTCTGGTTGATCTCCCGTACACCCACGACCACCGGGGTCTCCTTCCCGTTGACCATGTACCGGTCCAAAGCCAGGGCGTTGAACTGGTACTGGGTACGGAGGTCCTGGAGTTTGTCGAAGGTCTGCTGGGTCTGCGTCGGATCCCACAGCCGAACGTTGGCCAGGGTGTCGCCGTTGGCCGACAGCTCGGATGCGGTGAGGCTCGTCGTCGCCGGGTACGGCACACTCTGGACGTGGGCCAGCCCCATGGCCGACCGGGTGGCGTCGATGTTCCGCTGGATGTAGGGCCGCTCGAGGGTGTTCTGGGACGGGTTCACCTTCAGCGCCTGGACGGCGGCCGGATAGATGGTGCCCGCGGTGAGTGCCACCAGAAACCACAGTCCCACACCGAGTATCGGCAACGCCCACCCCTGGCGACGGATGTTGTAGATGAGCAGCACCGCGGCGGCCAGCGACACCAGGATGAGGAGCTCGAGGGCCGGGAGGCGGGCGTGCACGTCGGTGTAGCCCGCTCCCTGCACGTACCCGTTGGACGAGAGGTCGAGGTTGAAACGGGCCAGGTAGTAACCGACCGCCTTGACCAGTGCCAGCAATCCGAGGATGACCGAGATGTGGGCCTTCACCGCCGGGCGCACCCGCGGGCGCGAGCCCTGCATCCGGATCCCGCCGTTGAGGTAGTGGCTGAGCACCGTGGCCACGAGGACCAGGAACAGAGCCACCAGGGCCCAGTGGACCAGGAACTGCTCGAAGGGGAGCGTCATCACGTAGTAGGCGACGTTGCGGTGGAACTGCGGGTCCGTCGCGTCGAACGGTGTGCTGTGGCGGAACAGGATCCAGTTGTTCCACTGCCCGATGGCCTGGGATCCGACGATCAGGGACAGCACGACCACCACACCGGCCCGGAGCCATCGTGCGTATGGACCGATCACCTCCTGGTACCGCTTCACGAACTCGTCCTCAGCGTCGAGCGTGGGCCCTTTCGGCGCCAGTCGTTCCGCCACCAGCAGGCTGATCATCAACAACACGGCGAAGATGACCGCGAACGTCACCATCAACCCGGCTTTGATCTCGAAGAGCTTGAGCCACACCGAGTGCAGGTTGACCGATGAGAACCACAGGGCGTCGGTGTAGAAGACGGCAAAGGTCCGCAGAGAGGCGAACAGGATGATCAAAACGATCACAACGACGATGATCCACCGGCGGCGACGCGTCGGCGGGCGCGGGATCTGAGGGATGTCACTGGGGGGGCGCACGGCTGAAGCCTATGTTGAAGAGCGCGTCAAGAGGCATCGACACCCGGGGTGGGCCGGTGGACGCAGGTGCCCGGTGGGGAATTCCTGGCCGGGTTGCTGGGCACCGCTGAGACCATTGTCCTCGCAATCAGGACACGGGGCGTCCCCCGAGCCCGCCACGGCCACCCACTCCAACTGGGCGTCAGCCACCGCCGCCATGGTGCCGGCCGAGAACGCCGACACCACGTGGTCACCGGCCAGTCGCTCGATGCGCTCACCCTTCCACTCCCGGAAGGCGGACCCGACGTGTTCGGCCACCACTCCTTCGTCGGCATCGGCCAGACCTGCCTCGTCGTCCGAGAGCCGCCGACGCAACGGACCGACCACCGCCTCGGCCAGATCGTGGGCGATCCCCACCAGCACGTCGGTCCGGGGGCCCTGTGTCGCCTCGGGGCCGGCGAACATGACGCCGGCCGCGGCGGCCTGCTCCAGGGCGGGCAGCGCCGCCGTGGCATAGCCGTCGACATGCTCGGTCTCGTCGGGGAGCAACTGGATCGACCAAGGCGACCCACCCGACCTGAGGCTGTCGAGCAGCTCGTTCTGGCTGTCCTGGAGCGTCCGCTTCAGGCGGCGGGCCAGTGAGATCACGATCGGATCGATGAGCTCGTCACGACGGACGGCGAGGGGGTTCCGCTCGTCGGGCGGCTGGTCGTCCTCGTCGTCGGGCTCGTCCTCCGCTTCTTCCTGGCCGTCGTCCGTTGGCGCCAGGCCCGGTGTCTCGTCGCCGCCGGCATCGGGCTCCCCGGCGGCTTCTCCGGGCGCCGGGTCCCCGGCCTCCGAATCGGCATCCTCCCGGGCGGCCCGTATCTTGGCAAAGAGGGCATCGACCGGGGACTCCTCGGTGGATGCCTGCTCGTCGTCGGCGCTTCCGGGACCGGAAGCCGAACCTCCGGCGGCCGGCGGCTCACCACCGGATGCGGTCCCGACCTCGTCGCCCCGGACGTCGACCTCGGCCATTTCGACCAACTCGACCGTCCCGACCGCCTCGTCGCCCTCGACCGGTGCTGCCGGTGTCACGCGTAACAACTCCGCGTCGGCAGAGGCTGCGGCCTCCTCGGCCAGCAACAGCGCGGCCACCTCCTCGGGTGTTCCCTCGTCGGGGCGTCCGGCAGCCTGCCGGCCGGCCTCCTCGGCCGCCAAGCGGGCATTGTCCTCGGCCGCGAACAGATCCTCGGCGATCGTGTCGATGGAGCGGCGGACGTCCTGGACCGTCTCCGTCAGACGTTCGCGGCCGGCGCGCAACTGTTCGATCTGGGCGTGGAGCACCTTCCGGCGTTTGGAGAGGTCGGCCAGCACCCGGGATCGAAGGCCCTGGGCCTCGTCCACCATGGCTCGGCACTGCTCGCGGGCAGTGGACAGCAGGTCGTCGGCCTCGTTGCGCGCCCGCTCGATCTCGGCGGCAGCCTCCTGGTTGGTCCGCTCGAGGAGCTCGCTCACCGCAGCGTCGGCCGTGGCACGATGCTCGCTCAATCGGGTCTCGGCCTGGGTCCGGGTCCGCTCGACCTCCTCGTGCGCCTCGGTGAGGAGCCGGGTCGCCTCCGCGTCCGCCTTGGCCACGATCTCCTCCGCCGCTTCGTGAGCGCTGTGGAGCACCCGGGCCGTCTCGGTGCCCAGGGCGGCGGTCAGGGCGGCGTCGTCGAGGACGGGGTTGGCCGCCCGGTGCTCGGCGTCGGCGACTTCTTGGATGAGCTGGTTCTCACGTTCGGCGATGGCCTGAAGGCCAACGGCGAGAGACTCCAGATAGGCACGCACTTCGTTGGGATCGAAGCCTCGCCGCACCGAGCCGAACGTGTGACGGGCCACATCGTCCGGAGCCAGGTGGGAGGAGGAAGTGATGGACCTCATTCGTTCCTCGGGCATGGCCGAGAGCCTACGACTGCCGGTCCTCCAATCCGGTCATCCTGTGGTCCCCGAGGCGGCTGCCGGGGTCTCCGGCACCGAACCCCCGTGGGCGGCCAGGATGGCCAGCACCTGGTCGAGCGTGGAGACCGGGTAGATCTTCAGCCCCGGCCGGTCCTTGCTCTTGGCCGCGTTGTACTGCGGGACGGGCACGAAAAAGATCGAGGCGCCGGCGTTCTCGACGGCGACCGTCTTCTGGGGGACGCCCCCCACCGCACCCACGTTGCCGTGGCTGTCGATGGTGCCGGTGGCCGCCACGGTGCGACCACCGGTGAGGGACCCTTTGTCCAGGGTGTCGATCACCCCGAGGGTCATGGCCAGCCCGGCCGACGGGCCGCCGATGTTGGTCACGTTGATGGACACCGGGAACGGGTAGGTGAAGTCGACCTGGTCCTCGGTGTCGATCCCGAGGTCCAGGGTCACCATATGGCCGCCGCCCACGTCGACGACGGTCCGTTTGAGGGTCACGGGCACAGGAGCCGGGCGGGCGGTGCCTCCCCTCCTCACGGTCAGGGTCACCGTCTGACCCGGGTGGTGATGGGACAGCACGGTGGTCAGATCGTCGGCGTCGGGTGTGGCCACCCCGTCGACCGCGGTGATCACGTCACCCACATTGAGCACCGGGTAGGCGGGTGTGCCCGGATAGGTGCCGGAGACGACCGCTCCCGACGGGGTGGCGGTGACCTTGTACCCGAGGTGTCGCAGCGCAGCCGTCTTGGCGTCCGCCTCGGCCTGTGACATCTCGAGCGCCCCCTGGGCCCCGAGTTCGGACGGAGAGGTGCCACCGGTGACAGCATCCAGCGGATAGAGCGCGGTGTCGCTCTGGAGCTTGAAGAAGAGGTAGGACAGCGCGGTGACCCGCCCCTCCTCGACGTCGGTGAGCAGCACCGGGTGCCTGACCGGATGCCTCTTGTCCGCCGGCACCGTGATGAACTGCTGGACGGACTGGGCTGTACCGGGTTGGATGGCGTAGTAGTTGAGGTTGACGCGGGACGCCACGGCCACAGCCAGCGCCACCAGGACGAAGACGACCCAGGGCCACCGCCGGCGCCGGGAGGTGCCCGGACCCCGAGACTCGTCCTCTCCCCCCGGGAATGGGGTCGGTCCGGCCACCGCCGGAGGCGACGGGACATCGGGCGCGACGGACCCGTTCGGACCTCGCCCGTCACCGCCGCGGGAGTCCGCGACAGCTGCGCCCACTTGTTCATCGTCCCCGGTCATAGTGGTGTTGTGGTCACTCCTCCGTCTCCGGATCCGTCGGCGCCCGGCCGGGCCCGCGATGGCGCCCAGACTGCCACGGAACTTCTCCGGCCTGACGTCACCGAGCGGCGGCGGGCCGCGGGCCTGGCCGGGCACGCCGGTGACGGACCGGGGGCGCGTGCCGCCCTGGGCGATGATGACGCCACGGTTCGCTCGACGGCGCTGGGCGCCCTCGACCGCCTCGGGGTGCTGACCGAGTCAGACGTCCGGTCGGCGCTGGGCGACCCGTCCCCCCACGTGCGCAGACGCGGCTGTGAGCTGGCCAAGGACTTCCCTGCCGTCGACATCTCGAGCGCGTTGGACGACGACGATTGGTCGGTGGTGGAGATGGCCGCCTGGGCGCTGGGCGAGCGGCAGGATGCGTCGGCGGTGCCCTCCCTGGTCGAGTTGGCCTCGCTCAGGTCGGGGCACTCCGAGCCGCTGTGCCGCGAAGCCGCGGTCGCCGCGCTCGGAGCCATCGGCGACCCGGCAGGACTGTCCGCCGTCCTGGCCGCGCTCGAGGACAAGCCGGCCGTCCGCCGGCGGGCCGCCGTGGCCCTGGCCGCGTTCGACGATCCCGCGGTCGAGCCTGCGCTCCGACGATGCCTCGAAGATCGTGATTGGCAGGTCCGTCAGGTGGCCGAGGACCTGCTCGCCGTGGAGTGATCCCGCGCCGGTCAGGTCTCGGCGGCGGCGAAGATGGGCCGGAGGCTGTCGAACGAATCGAGGCAGATCCCGGCACCCAGCACCACGCACTCGAGTGGCGTGGCCACGAGGTGGACCGGCACCTCGGTCTCGTCGGCGAGGCGATTGGCCAGGCCCCGGAGCATCGCTCCCCCGCCTACCAGATGAATCCCCTCGTAGATGATGTCCTGGGCCAGTTCGGGGGGCGATTCGGCCAGGCATCCGACCACGGTGTCGACGATCAGTTCGACTTGATCGCGGAGGGCGTGGCGCACCTCCTCCGGGGAGAGGACCACGGTCTTGGGCAGACCGGTCCTGATCTCACGACCCCGCACCTCGGCCTTCACCTCGTCGGCGTAGGGGAGGGCCGACCCGATGGCCAGTTTGAGCTCCTCACCGGTGCGTTCCCCGATGGCCACGCCGTGCTCGTGGCGGACGTAGTGCTGGATGGCGGCATCCATGTCGAAGCCGCCGCAGCGAATCGCCTGGGAGGCGACGACCCCGCCGAGTGAGATCACTGCGGTCTCTGTCGTGCCACCCCCCACGTCCACCACCATGTTGCCCACCGGCTCGTGGATGTCCAGTCCGGCCCCGATCGCCGCGGCCATGGGTTGTTCGATCAGATGGGCTGCGGACGCGCCGGCGCGGCGCGCCGCCTCCTTCACCGCCCGCCTCTCCACAGAGGTGATCGCCGATGGCACGCAGATGAGCACCCGGGGCCGATTCAGCTTGGTGACCCCGGCACGCCGGAGGAGCAGCCGGATCATGCGCTCGGTGATCTCGAAGTCGGTGATGGCCCCTTCGCGCAAGGGTCGGACGGCCACGATGTACCCGGGGGTCCGCCCGATCATCTTCCACGCCTCGTTGCCCACCGCGAGGACCTCGTGGGTCCGGGTGTTGAGGGCGATCACCGTAGGCTGGTTCAACACGATGCCCTTGCCCTTGGCATACACGAGCGTGTTGGCCGTCCCGAGATCGATAGCCAGGTCTCGAGCCACGCTGTCATCGTAGGGCCACCATGCACGCCGGCGTGATTGAAGGGCCGGCCCGGGCCTCCTCGGGCCGGCCGGATGGCGAGGCGACGCCCCTGACGGCGCTGTCATCGGTAACCTCGGGTCCGTGGACGAAGACGACCAGGGCGGATCGGGTCGGGATCCCGAGGACGGCCGCTGGGACGAATCCGACAGCGAGAGGCTGCGCGGGTGGATCCATCCCGACGACCGCCTGTGGCGCCATCCGTCGGAATCAGGCCGCGGGTCCGCCGGGGCGGGCCCCGTTCCGACCACGTACCAGCCCGCCGGCCAGGGCCGCAGTACCCCACCCTGGGTGCTCGGTGGGGCCACGGCCTGTGTCGTCCTGGCGTTGGTGACGGCGGGCCTGGTCATGGCGGCCACCGGCACCGACCAGTCCCCGAAGAGCCGGACCGTCTATCTCGTGGGGGAGCCGACCACCGATCCGGGACTGGGTCAGACGGCCAGGCGCGCGGCCATCGAGGCCATGGTGGCCTCGGTCCGCCCGTCGACCGTCGTCCTGCGGATCCACCGGGAGGGCGGCGTCTCGTCAACGACCGGTCTCGTCGCCGAGTCCGGCGGGATCATCGTGACACCTTCACAGGGGCTGAACGGGGCGAGATCGATCACTGCCATCGAGCCGGACGGGGCCCGCGAGCAGGCCGCGTTGGTCGGGGTCGACCAGACGTCCGGCTTGGCCGTGCTCCGGATCGACGACGACCTTCCCGCCGCGACCTTCGATGACGACGATCTCCCGGTGGGGGCGGTCGCTGTTGCCGCCACCCTCCAGCCCCGCTCCAGAGCCCGCTCCAGTCCCTCGTCCCTCGTCTACGCCGGCACCGTCGTCTCGACCGGACAGCCGTTGGGTACGGGCGCACAGACGTCGGCCTTCTCCGCCACCATGGTCCGGGCACCGCTTGCCCACGACGACCTCGGGTGTCCCCTCGTCGCCGGAGACGGCCACGTGATCGGCATGCTCGAGCTGACCGAGGGGAAGGGGAAGTCGGCCATGGCCGTCTTCCTCCCGTCCGAGCTCGTGCTCGGGGTGGCGCTCCAACTCGTCGAGTCGGGGACGGTGGAGCACGGCTGGGTGGGCATCGAGGCCAGTGACGCGGGAGCAACCGCCACGACAGCCGACCGCACCATGGCGGCATCGACATCGACGGGCGGCGGTGCCCGAGTGGACTCCGTCGACGTCGACAGCCCGGCCTCGATTGCGGGGTTGGAACCCGGAGACGTCATCACCGCCATCGACGGCTACCCGGTCCACTCGGCGGCGGAACTGCGATCGCGCCTGTATCCCGACCCTCCGGGAACCGATCTGGCGGTGACGTTCGAGCGGGGTGGGACCACGGCGGAGGTCTCGGTGGTCCTGGCTGACCAGAACGGCGATGCACCGGAGGATGGCTCCTCGCCGTAGCATGTGTGGATGGCACCGCCTGACACAGGGGACTCGGGGAACCCGTTCCAGTCACTGCTCGGCGACCTGATGAACATGCTCGGCACGAATGCTCCGAACCAGTGGGAGATGACTCGGTCCTTCGCCGTCAACGTGGCCACCGGGGGGGAAGCCGAGCCGAACGTGGAGCCGGTCCAACGGATCCGCCTCGAGCAGCTTTCGCGGGTGGCGGAGCTGAATGTGATCGAGGCCACCGGCATGCCCGTGTCCCCCGACGGACGGCGACTGACCTGTGTGCCGGTCGGTCGGGGCGACTGGACGGTCCGAGCTCTCGACTCGTGGCGAACGATACTGAGCTCGATGACACCGGCTCCGGGCCCGGTGCCCTCAGCCTCCGCGGACCCGGACCAGGTGCCGCCGCCCGATCTCTTCGACGGCGACGACGGACTGGGTGGGATCGGTAGCCTGCTCGGCCAGTGGGCGACCGCCATCGGACCGATGTTCTTCGGCCTGCAGGTGGGATCGGTGGTCGGTCATCTGTCGCATCGTGCCCTGGGGCAGTATCCCTTGGCTCTTCCATGGGCGCCGTCGGACGAGCTTCTCCTCGTCACCCGCAACATCGCATCGTTCGCCGAGGATTGGAGCCTTCCCGAAGAAGAGGCGCTGCTGTGGGTCTGTGCCCGTGAGCTGGCCTCCAATTCCGTCCTCACCCGCCCGGCGATCAGAGGCCGGATGGAGGAGTTGCTCCTGAGCCTGGCCGAGTCCTCCGCCTCGGCCCAACAGGATCTGGCCGGACGCCTCGGGGAGCTCGGCGCACCCGGGGGTGTCGATGGCGCCGGCGGTATGGACCTCGAGTCGTTGCAGGGGATGTTCGACGACCCCGAAGCCCTCCTCGGTGGTCTCTTGACCCCTGAGACCCGCCGTTCGTCCGATCAGCTCACCGGTCTCGCCGTGGTCATCGACGGATATGCCGACCACATCGCCGACCTCGTGGGGCAGAAGTTGGTCGGTTCGCACTCCCAATTGACCGAGGCCTGGTACCGACGCCGGACGGAACGGGGCAAAGGGGAGGAAGCGGCGGGGGCTCTGTTCGGGCTCGACCTCGATCAGGCACAGGTCGACCGGGGACGGTCGTTCATCAGCGGTGTCGTCGAGCGGGCCGGTGAGGACGGGTTGGCCAAGCTCTGGTCCTCGGCCCGCAACCTGCCCACACCTTCGGAAGTGGATGCACCGGGGCTCTGGCTCGAGCGAATCAGCCTGCCCGAACTCGACGACCCGGCGCCGGACTGAGCACCGTTCGCCGGAACGGCTGGCGGTATGTTCAGGCCTCGACGGCCGGAGGCGTCTCGGCTTCGGGGATCGATTCGGGCGCCTCTTCGACGCCCACCTCCTCTTCCGGTACGCCCAGGTCCCACTCGAGAAGGATGTTCTCCCTTTCGGCGTCGCGGATCACACGCTCGCGGTTGCGGCGGTACTGCGGATCGTGCGGTGGAAGGAGGACGAGCCGGGCCATCGTCCGGCGGCGGAACTCCTCGATCAGGACCGGGTCTCCGTAGTCGGAGCGAACTTCCCAGTGGGGGGCCACCGGCCCGAGGTACACAACCCGGACGTGACCGACCGGCGGCAGCGGCTCTCCGCCGTCCTCCGGCAGGATCTGATCGTCGGTGACCGGGGTCATGGCAGTGGTTCCTCCTGAGATGGCGGCACCGGCATCCTACCCGGCGAGCGGGCGGGCTCCGAGCGTCACGGCCACGTCGATGAGCCTGCTGCCGCGGTAGACGCCCATGGTGACGTGGTCGCCGGGCTCCAGGGGATGGATGGCCGCGGTGAGATCGTCGGGGGTCTCGATGGAGGTGCGATTGAACGAAACGATCACGTCGCCGACGTGGAGCCCCGCCTTCTGAGCCGGGCTGCGTGGCTCCACCGAGATGATCAGCGCACCCGAGGACGGGGTCAGGTGGTCCGTCTCTCGGAGGGCCGGGGTCACCGATCCGACCGTCACCCCGATGTAGGCCGTATTGGCTGCCGGGTTCAACTCGGGGGCGGGCGATCCTGCCCCGCCGGTGCCGCCGGTCCGCAACTTGGCCAGCAACGGTTTGACCGAGTCCACGGTGATGGCGAATCCGATGTTCTGGGTCGGGGCGTTGCCGCTGGTGTCCGAGGCCACCGCGGTGTTCATGCCGATGACGTCGCCGTCCGAGTCGACCAGTGGCCCACCCGAATTGCCGGGATTGATGGCGGCATCGGTCTGGATGAGCCCGGTCAGGTTCTCGGTCTGTCCGTCGTCGTTCTCTGCCGTGAGGGACCGGTTCTCCGCCGAGACGATGCCCTCGGTCACCGATGGGCCACCGGCCAGGGCCAGTGCGTTGCCGATGGCCAGTACTGCGTCGCCCACCCGGGTCTGCGACGAGTCGGCGAAGTTGACGGTGGGGAGGTTGGCGGCGTGGTCGATCTGGATCAGGGCCAGGTCGTCCTCGGGATCGGTCCCGAGCACATGCGCCGGCAATGCGGTGGTCTGTCCGAACAGCGTGACCGTGACGGAGTCAGACCCCACGATGACATGGTCGTTGGTCAGGACCTCCCCTCCAGCAGTCAGGATCATGCCGCTCCCCGCCGATTCGGCGAAGTCACCACCGACGGAGCCTCCACCTCCCCCGGACTGGCTGTCGATGGAGACGACGGCCGGCTCCACCTTGGCCAGGACCTCTTGGATGTCCTGTGGTCTGACCAACACGCTCTTGTTGGGGAAGTATTTCTGGACGATGGTCTGTTGGGTGTTGGCTCCGACGACGGCTCCGACCACCCCCCCGAACAGCGCGGCCACGATGGCGGTGACGATGACCACCCACGCCCATGTCCGCCGACGCAGGGTATGCCGCACCAGCCCGGGTGGAGGCGGGACGGGGTAGGGAGAGAGATAGCCGTAGGCGGGAGCGCCGGGGTAGGCGGGAGCGCCGGGGTAGGCGGGAGCGCCTCCGTTGACGGGAGCGCCGGCGTTGACGGGAGCGCCGGGGTAGGCGGGAGCGCCTCCGTTGACGGGAGCGCCGGGGTAGGCGGGGTAGCCCGTGGGCGGAGGCGGCGGGTACCGGGCGGTGCCGGGATAGGCGGGGGGCATCGGAGGTCCGTCGACGGCTGGGCCTCCTGACGCCGGAGGGGATGGTGTCGGGGGATGCGCCGGTGGCGCAGGAACGAGATGATCCCCTTCGGGCAGGATCGAGGGCACGCTCCTCGGGGGCGGTGGGCGGTCGGGACGGTCGGTGGGAGCCCGGCCCGGTTCTCCGCGGTTCGGACTTTCATAAGAAGGTCCTGGTGCCTCATAAGAAAATTGTGAGGATTCCATCAATACCGGCTCATTTCGCACTACTGACCAGTCTGAAATGCGACACTAGTTGCGTAACGGACGGCGACGGCACCAGGGTTCGGCTCACCCCATTCGAGACCCACCGCAGCCTCCTCGAGTCCGATGGAGGGACCATGGATACGGAGTGGATGAGCGAGGGGAAATGCAGAGATCTCTCTCCCGCCATTTTCTTTCCGAGCGACGGCGTCGGCGTGCAGGTGGCACAACGCATCTGCGCCGAATGCCCGGTGGCCGAGGAGTGCCTCCAGTACGCCCTCGACGAGCGGGTCGACCACGGCGTGTGGGGTGGCAAGTCCGAGCGTGAGCGCCGGCGGTTGCTCCGGCGCCGTCGGGTCGGACACGCCGTCTCCGTCTGAACCCTGGCCTGAAGCGCCGGACGTGGGCGGGGTCGGGTCACTGGCCGAGTGCGTCGTCAACATCAGTGAGGGGCGGGACCTGGCGACGATCGGCGCACTGCGAGATGCAGGTGGCTCTGCCGTGCTCGATGTCCACTCCGATCCCGAGCACCACCGCTCGGTACTGACGCTGGGCGGGACCCTCGAGACGGTCGAGGAGGCGACTCGGCGTGTCGTCAGCTCGGCGGTGGCTCGCATCGATCTCCGTTCCCATGTCGGCGCCCATCCCCGGCTGGGGGCGGCCGATGTCGTGCCGTTCGTCCCCCTGCCGAGCCCGCTCCCGGTGACCCGGCCCGCAGGACGCCCGGCGACCGACCGCCTCCGGTCCGACGTGCTCCAAGCGAGGAACCGTTTCGCCGCGTGGGCCGGGGCCGAGTTGGACCTTCCCTGCTTCCTGTACGGACCGGAGCGTTCGCTCCCTGAAGTCCGCGGCGGCGCATTCACGTCGCTCGAGCCGGATGCCGGACCGTCGAAGCCCCATCCGACCGCGGGGTGCACGGCGGTCGGGGCCCGGCCCGTGCTCGTCGCGTACAACGTGTGGATCGACAGCAACCGCGATGCGGGCACCGACGCCGGACGGGCGCACGCCCTGTCGGTGGCCCGCTCTCTGGCTGCCGAGCTTCGGGGCCCGAGCGTGCGCAGCCTCGGCCTGCCCGTCGGGGAGGGTGCCCAGGTCAGTTTCAACCTGATCGACCCGGGTTCCGTCTCCGTGGCCCGCGTCTACGACTCGGTGGCGGCCGGTGCCGAATCGGCGGGCTGCGCGGTGCTCAGGGCCGAGCTCGTCGGACTGGTCCCGGCGGGCACCCTCGAACAGGTGCCGCGCCACCGTTGGGCGGAACTCGACCTGCACGAGGACCGGACCATCGAGGGTCTGATCGAGGCGAGCCGCTAGTCGACGACGGGCCCGAGGCCGAGCCTCGACTCAGGAGGCGCTCCCGACGGCCCGGCGCTGCATGGCCCGCTGCCGTCGCAGCCGCCGCCGCTCACGCTCGGACAGTCCCCCCCAGATCCCGAACTTCTCCCCGTTGGCCAGCGCGTACTCCAAGCAATCCTCGCGAACGACGCAGCCCCGGCACACTTCCTTGGCCTCGCGGGTCGATGCCCCTCGCTCGGGGAAGAAAAGATCCGGGTCCACTCCCATGCAGTTGGCCCTGGTCTGCCAGCTGCGTTCTTGGGGCCCGTACATCAATGACACCATGTCCATTGACAGGCCTCCCTCCCAGTCATCCACACGGTTTCAGGCGAAACCGCATAGCACGGATGTAACTACAGATATGTCATCATTCACTATCAGAGAGGGAAACGCAAGAAAAAGCTCCTTGTGAACGGGATCGCAAGCCCCCGGCGACCCTGCGGCCGTGGGATCGCGCTCCGCCGGGCGGCCCGACAAGGTGTACTCCCGCCTGTCCGGCCCTCGTCGCCCACTCGACGACGAGGTCGGCGATCAGCTCAACCCGCTCGCCGGCCCCGGGTCCGCAGGGCCGTCTTGTGGGCCAGGAAGTCGACGAGGACATAGTCGCCCAACTCGTCGGGTGAGGTGGCAAAGGTGCGGCCGCGGTTGATCCGGGCCAACTGTTCGATGAAGCCCTGCAGGCCCCGGTCGGGATCGAGCAGGAACGTGTTGATGGTGATCCCTGCCCGGGTGCAGCGCATCACCTCGGCCAGGGTCACCTCCAGGGTTTCGGGAACGGGCGGGTAGTTGAAGTACACGTCGTACCCGACCCCGCCCTCGTAGGGGATCACGTGGGCCGTCGGCTCCCCGTCGGTCACCAGGATGATCTGCTTGGTCCCCTGTTGGTGAGCCAGCATCTTGCGGGCCAGGATCAGCCCGTGCTGCAGGTTCGTCCCGTACACGTAGTCCCAGCTGACCGTGGGCAGGTCCTCGGGCTCGATGACCCGGGCCACTTCGGAGAAGCCGACCAGCCCCAGGTAGTCACGCGGGAACCGCGTCGAGATGAGGGTGTGCAGGGCCATGGCCATCTTCTTCGCCGGGACGAAGTTGTCACGCATCGGCATCGACAGGGACAGGTCGAGGAGCAGGACCGTGGCCGAGCGGGTGAGCGATTCGGTCTCGATGACCTCGAAGTCGTTGGGAGACAGGCGAACGGGCACACCGCTCCCCGCCCTCCGGACCGCATTGTGCACGGTACGGGAGAGGTCCAGGTTGAAGGGATCCCCGAACTCGTACGGCTTCGTGGTCTCCTCGCGGTCGTGACCCGTGCCCGTGTACGTGGTGCGGTGGTTGCCGACCCGATCCTTGTTCAACTGGTCGAACAGGTCGGACAGGGCCTGTTGGCCGATCCGGCGGATGCCCTTGGGGGTCAGCTCGAAGCGGCCTTCGCGCTGATCGATGAGCCCGGCATCGGCCAGCTGCTTGGCCAGCTTGGACAGACGGTCGAGGGATCGGGCGGCGTCCTCGCCGAGGTGCTGCCTCACCTTGTCGAGATCGACCTCGCTCAGGGACGCGGGCGTGGTGGCCGACCGGAGATAGCTCTCGAGCTCGTCCAGGTCCCGCAGCCGCCCGGCGGCGTCGGTCCCCTCTCCCATTCCCATGGACTCGTCGCCGCTGAAGCGGAAACGCTGGTCCCACCCGGCCCCGGGAAAGGCCCGCTGCAGATTGCCGGCCAGCCGATCCACCTGCCAACGGAGGTCGAGGTCCTCGAGCAGCGACTCGGCCAGACCCTGGAGCTGCGAGCGTTGCTCGGGGGACATCGAGTTCCACATGGCCTGGGCGGCAGCCATGCGTGCGGCCAGCTGGGCCAGGAGCTCATCGAGATCGGCCGGGTCGCCCGGGAACAGATCCCCGAACTGTTCCAGGAACGACTCGAACGAAGGATCGATCTCCTCCCCGGCCTCCCGCTGCTCGATCATCCGATTGAGGGCATCGAACGCCTCGCGCATGTGGGCCAGCTGTGCGGGGTCGGGATTGGAGAGGGCCTCTGACATCTGATCGAAGTAGGTCCGGGCGACCTCCTCGCGCAGCCGCTCGACCAGTTCCTCGAAGTGCTGGCGCGCCTCGGAGGAGACGAACTCGTAGTTCTGCAGCCCGCGCACCATGCCGGCCAGATCGCTCGGAAGCAGATCGAGCTGCATCCGCCGCTCTGCGGCCACCTCGTCGGTGACCTCCCGACGGCGCTCGTCACCGGACTCGCGTGCATCGGATTCGAGCTGTTCGATGCCGATGCGCTCCTCGGACAGGACCTGCTGGAGCTCTTCGGCGATCTCACGATACGCACCACCGAGGTCGCCGCGGTCGAGTTGCTCCTCCCGTTCGAGGCGCAATTGGTCCAGCAGGTCGCGCAATCCCTGGACCTGTTCCCCGTCCGGGGTCCTCCACCCCCGGTTGAGCATGCGTTGCAACGCCTCGTGGAGGTCCCCGTTGGCCAGGAGGTCGTCGGTCAGTTGCGACAGCACGGAGTCGGTGTCGTCGACATCCGACTCCTGGGTGCCGTCCCAGCGGCTGTAGTCGAAGCGCCAGGTCATCCCCGGCCCCGATACGTCGCCCGGGTCCCGGCCGCCTCCTTGTTGAGCCGTTTGGTGAGGTGGAGCCCCTCCAGCAGGAATTCCACCGCACTGGCCACGACCCCCGGATCCTCCGATCCCCCGGTCAACCCCAACACCGGGGCTGACAGCGCCGGCATCTGGGCCAGGATGGCCGCATAGGCGGAGGCCGGCAGGTCGTCTCCGGCGTGGACGACCGTTTCGGTGGTGAACGCTCCCACCACGCTCTGGGGATCGGCCAGGACCACCCTGCGCCGGAAGACCAGCAGTACCGCGGCCGAGACCAATTGGCCGAGGAGGACCTGTTCGCGTCCCTCCTCGAGGGACTCGATCTCCACCTTGCCCTGGGTCGACGAGACCAGGGCCTGAAGATCGGATACCCGGGGCACGGCCTCGGTCTCGCCGTTGCGGAGGGCACGACGGGTGGCGTTGGCCACCAGCGTCTCGTAGTTGGCGATGGTGAGCCGGACCGACACCCCGGAGCGCTGGTTGAGGTGGGGGCTCTCACGGGCCAGCTGGCTCAGCTCGGCAACGACCTCGGCCATGAAGTCGGGCACCTCGACGAACACGGTGGACTCAGCCCCGGACACTCCACCGGGACCGGTCCGACCCGGAAGATCGGCCTCGGCCTCGGCGATCCGCAACTCGGTGGCGGCGTCGGGCGGGTAGTGGGTGCGGATCTGGGCCCCGAAGCGGTCCTTCAGGGGGGTGATGATCCGGCCACGGTTGGTGTAGTCCTCGGGATTGGCCGTGGCCACGAGCATGATGTCGAGCGGAAGTCGGACCCGGTGTCCACGGATCTGCACGTCCCGCTCCTCGAGCACGTTGAGCAGCCCGACCTGGATGCGCTCGGCCAGGTCCGGGAGTTCGTTGACGGCGAAGATGCCCCGATTGAGCCGGGGCACCAGTCCGTAGTGGATGGTCAGCTCGTCGGACAGGTAGCGGCCTTCGGCCACCCGGATGGGATCGACCTCGCCGATGAGATCGGCGATGGAGGTATCCGGGGTGGCCAGCTTCTCGCCGTAGCGGTCGCTCCGGTGCACCCAGGACACGGGCAGGTCGTCGCCCGCCTCGGCCAGGAGGTCCTTGGCGAATCGGGAGACGGGATGGTACGGATCGTCGTTGATCTCCGAGTGGGCCACGATGGGCAGCCACTCGTCGAGAAGCCCGACCAACGACCGGATGATCCGGGTCTTGGCCTGGCCCCGCTCACCGAGGAGGATCACGTCGTGGCCGGCCAGGACGGCGTTCTCGAGCTGGGGTAGCACGCTGTTCTCGAAGCCGAGAACACCGGTGACCAGGGCGTCACCGTCGGCGATCCGTCTCGAGGCGTTGCGCCTGATCTCCTCGGCCACCGGGATCGATTTCCAGCCCGAGTCCCGGAGCCGGCCGAGGGTGGTGATGTCGGGAGGAGGGGTCGACCTCACCGTGAAGTCCAGGCTGGGTGGGCTGGCGTCCGTGTGGTCAGAAGGTTCCGGCGTGCTCATGGACCGAGCCTACGCGGCACGATCAGGCTGTGGTGCGTCGTGGGCGTGCCGGCCGGGTCCGGGGCGGCGGTGGGGACCAGCCGGGCCCGGCGACGGCAACCCAGCCGGCCGGCGTACCGGCCGCTGATGGGCCGATGTTTCGCAAGGACCCCGCCGGGGTGGAAAGATGAGGGTCCGTCAGCGTCCAGGGTCACTGCACCCGCGCGCACTGCGGCCCGAACCGGCCAGATCAGGGAGAGAACACTTGACCACGTTGGAGGACGCCACAGCAGCCCCGGCCGCGACCCCGGTCGTTCTGGGAGGAGCTCGAGGCGGCCCACAGGTCCCGACCCTCCGCCGGGACCTGTGGTGGATCCAGCCGGTCGTCACGGTGACCGTGCTCACCGCATTCGTCGGCTATGCGAGCTGGGCGGCGTTCGTGAACAAGGACTACTACGCCGGAGCCACGCTGCACCGCGACCTGATCTCGCCCTTCTACTCCCCGTGCCTGACCGAGAGCTGTGTGCCCGGTAGCCATCCGGGAACGGTGATCACCTGGTGGGAGATCTCGCCCGCCCTCCTCATCCTGATCTTCCCCCTCGGCTTCCGTCTCACCTGCTACTACTACCGGAAGGCCTACTACCGGTCGTTCTGGTTGGCCCCGCCGGGCTGTGCCGTCTCCGACGGCCACGGCTCCTATACCGGCGAGACACGGTTCCCCCTGCTGCTGCAGAACATCCACCGCTACTTCTTCTACTTCGGTCTCGTCTTCAACGTGATCCTGACCATCGATGCGATCGTGGCATTCCGCCAGCCCGGCAACGGCATCGGGTTCAGCGTCGGTACCGCGGTGCTCTTGATCAACGCAACGCTCCTGTGGCTCTACTCGCTCAGTTGCCACGCCTGCCGCCATCTCTGCGGAGGCGGGGTCAAGCAGTTCTCCCAGTCACCCATCCGGCACAGGATCTGGAAGACCCTGACCCCGCTCAACGCCCGGCACATGGTCTTCGCATGGATGAGCCTGGTCTTCGTGGCCTTCACCGACTTCTATGTCCGGCTGGTGGCGAGCGGCACCATCCACGACTACGGCTTCCATTTCTGAGGGGTACCCGGACCAATGGCTGACTACGAGAGACACGATTTCGACGTCATCATCGTCGGCGCCGGCGGCGCCGGGCTGCGGGCCGCCATCGAGGCCAAGTCCAAGGGACTGCGGACGGCGCTGGTGTGCAAGTCGTTGCTGGGGAAGGCCCACACGGTGATGGCCGAGGGCGGCGTGGCTGCGGCACTCGGCAACGTCTACGACGAGGACAACTGGAAGGTCCATTTCCGCGACACCATGCGCGGCGGCAAGATGCTCAACAACTGGCGCATGGCCCAGCTTCACGCCCAGGAGGCTCCGGACCGCGTGCGCGAGCTCGAGGACTGGGGCGCCCTGTTCGACCGCACGAAGGACGGCCTGATCCTCCAACGCGACTTCGGCGGTCACCGATTCGCCCGCCTGGCCCACATCGGTGACCGGACCGGCCTCGAGCTGATCCGCACCCTCCAGCAGAAGGCGGTCTCCGACGGCATCGAGGTCTTCATGGAGGTCAAGGTGCTCCGGCTCCTCCACGACGCCGACGGGGCCGTTTCCGGGGTCGTCGGTTACTGGCGACCCTCCGGGGAGTTCGTGGTCTTCACGGCCAAGGCCGTGGTGATGGCCACGGGCGGTGTGGGAAAGAGCTGGTTGGTCACCTCCAACTCGTGGGAGTCGACGGGGGACGGTCACGCCATGTCGCTGTGGGCCGGCGCCGATCTCATCGACATGGAGTCCGTTCAGTTCCACCCCACGGGGATGGTGTGGCCCCTGTCCGTGCGCGGGATCCTGGTGACCGAAGGGGTGCGCGGCGATGGTGGCGTGCTCCGCAATTCGGACGGCAACCGGTTCATGTTCGACTACATCCCGCCCATGTTCGCAGCCGAGACGGCCGACTCCGAGGACGAGGCCGACAAGTGGTACGACGACCACTCGGCCGGTCGGCGTCCGCCGGAGCTCCTCCCCCGGGACGAGGTGGCCCGCTCGATCAACAGCGAGGTGAAGGCGGGTCGGGGGAGCCCGCACGGGGGCGTCTTTTTGGACATCGCCACCCGGCGCACGGCCGAGGACATCCGCCGGCGCCTCCCCTCCATGTACCACCAGTTCAAGGAGCTGGCCGGGGTGGACATCACCACCGAGGCCATGGAGGTGGGCCCGACCTGCCACTACATCATGGGCGGGGTCAGGGTCGACGCCGACACGGAGGCGACCAGCGTTCCCGGGCTCTACGCGGCCGGTGAGGTGGCCGGGGGCATGCACGGCGCCAACCGCCTCGGCGGCAACTCCCTGTCCGACCTCTTGGTCTTCGGCCGCAGGGCCGGCGCCAGCGCGGCCGACTTCGCCTCGGATCGGACCGGCACCGTCGGCATCGACGAAGGCCAGGTGGCCGCGGTCATCGAGGCGGCCGTGGCCCCCTTCGAGAACGAGGGGGGCGAGAACCCCTACGACGTCCATCACGATCTGCAGGAGACGATGCAGAGCCTGGTCGGGATCATCCGCACCGGGTCCGAGCTCGAGGAGGCGCTGGTCAAGCTCGACGAGCTCGAGGAGCGGGCCAAGCGGGTGTCGGTGGCCGGAGGACGTCGCTACAACCCGGGGTGGAACCTGACCACCGACCTTCCCGCCATGCTCACGGTGTCCCGGAGCACCACCCTGGGGGCGATCAACCGCAAGGAGAGCCGGGGCGGGCACACCCGCGACGACTACCCGAAGCCGGTGCCGGAGATGGGTGCGGTCAACTTCGTCCAGCGGATCCCGCCCGACGACCGGGGCCCAGGCGGAGCCGGCGGTACCCCGTCCATCCGCTGCATCGCCATCGACCCCGAGCCCATCCCGGTGATGCCCGACGATCTCAACGAGCTGTTCGAGGAGGCGACCTGATGGCCGAGGAACCCACGCACGGCGGCGGAGCCGGCGACGTCACCATGCGCTTGTGGCGCGGTGACGAGACCGGAGGGGAGTTCTTCGACTACCAGATGCCGGCCCAGGAGGGCGAGGTGGTGCTCGACGTGATCCACCGGGTCCAGGCCACCCTTGCTCCCGACCTGGCCTGCCGGTGGAACTGCAAGGCGGGGAAGTGCGGCTCGTGCTCGGCCGAGATCAACGGGCGACCGTCCCTCATGTGCATGACCCGGATGGACACCCTGCCGCCCGGGGAGGCGGTGACGGTGGCGCCCATGCGGGCGTTCCCCATCATGCGGGACCTGGTCACCGACGTGTCCTACAACTACGAGGTAGCCAAGCGGATACCACCGTTCGAGCCCCGGCCCAAGACGGCCGACGAGGTGGCGGCGGGCGGCTACCGCATGCAGCAGATCGACGTGGAGCGGAGCCAGGAGTTCCGCAAGTGCATCGAGTGCTATCTGTGCCAGGACGTGTGCCATGTCATCCGGGACCATGAGGAGAACAAGGCCACCTACGCCGGCCCCCGGTTCTTCGCCCGGTCGGCCGAATTGGAGATGCATCCCCTGGATGTGAACGACCGTCGCGAGCTCCTGCAGCAGGAGCAGGGGCTGGGCAAGTGCAACATCACCAAGTGCTGCACGGAAGTGTGCCCCGAGCACATCAAGATCACCGACAACGCCATCATCCCGTTGAAGGAGCGGGTGGTCGACGCGTCGTACGACCCGGTTGCGTGGCTGGGCCGCAAGATCCGGCACCGCAAGAAGAGCACCCCGACCGAGGCGGCGGCGAGCGCACCCGCGGCCGGGCCTCCCGCGGTGCAGCCGCAACCCGAGGTCCACGGCATCCCCGTTCCCGCCGGCACCGGATCCATCGGCGCCGAGCCGGCGCCCGACGAGGGGGCCCTCGCGTCCGATCCGGCTCCGGTGCCGACCGAGACGACCGCAGCTCCGGCGGCGGCCGCCGAGGACCCGTCTGCCGGGTGACCCGCTCCCATCCGGTGCCGGAGGCGAGGGGACCGATGGCGGGGCCCGGGAGCACGCCGTGGCCCGATTCCTGAGCCCCTCGTGGGCCGAGGAATTCAACACCGCTCTGGAGAGTGCGGTGCTTCCGGGTCCGGGTCCCGATGCCGGGCTGGCCGTCGTCGACGGCACCTTCACCGTCGTCGAGGAGGTTCGGGGCGCCCCGGACGGTGATGTCCGGGTCGTCCTCCGGGTGGTCGAGGGCTCGCTCCGCCTGCAGCTGGAGCACCCGGCGGGCGGCGGCGGGGACGGACCCGACGGACCCGACGGAGCCGACGGAGCACCCCCTGACGTGACCATCCTGATCTCCTACGACGACGCCGTGGCCATGTCGAAGGGCGAGCTGGCCGTGGCCGAGGCGTTGAACGCCGGCCGCATCCGGGTCCGGGGAGACCTCTCCGTGCTGGTGGCCGCCCAGCAGATGCTGATGGCCGCCCGATCCGCCACTCGGGACCTGGTCGCGTCCACCACCTACTGAGCATCACGGGCTGAGCATCGGTGACCACCCGTTGCTGGCAGCGAGCGGGTCGACGTGACAACGTGGTGGCCTCACCGGCATGGGGACCGAGCCGGGCGGCATGGGACGCAAAGGGAGACGGACGACACCGTGGACGTTCTGACCAGCAGGACCATCATCCACCCGGCGGACCTCGAGCGGTCGCTGGCCTTCTACGGGGAGGCCCTCGACCTCCCGGTGGCCCGGGAGTTCGGTGAGGGCGAGGGCCGTGGTGTCGTCTTCTTCGCCGGCGGCGGCCTGATCGAAGTGGTGGCGGCGCGCCAGGCGCGCCAGCCATCGGGATCCGGTGGCCAACCGGCCGACGGGCCGGTGACGCTGTGGCTGCAGGTCCGGTCCATCGACGCCGCCGTCGACGAGCTGGTGGGGCGCGGCGTGAACCTGGTCCGTCCGGCCACCCTCGAGCCATGGGGTCTCATCGAGGCCTGGATCACCGATCCCGACGGGCTCCGGATCCACCTGGTCGAGGTACCCGAGGACCACCCGCTCCGGCGGGACCAGCGCAACCTGGCCGTCGAGGGAGGCCGTCCATGACCGCATCGGGGCACCTGATCGAGGGGATCGACCATGTGCAGCTGGCCATGCCGGCCGGTCCCGAGGCTGAGGCCCGCGCCGAGGCGTTCTTCGCCGGGCTCCTCGGGCTCCCGAGAGTCCCGAAGCCGGCGGAGCTCGCCGGCCGGGGCGGCTGTTGGTTCGAACGGGGAGCGGTCAAGGTGCACCTCGGGGTGGAGGATGACTTCCGTCCGGCCCGCAAGGCGCACCCGGCGCTCGTGGTGTCCAACCTCGACGCGCTCCTCCTGCAGCTGGACGGGGCCGGCCATCCGACCCGGCGAGCGGAGGACATCCCGGGGAAGCCGCAGTGGTATGTGGACGATCCGTTCGGCAACCGCATCGAGTTGATCCCCAGGTGAGCGCTCCGGCCGCGGGACCCGGTCCACCGGGGCCCGGAAGCAGAGGGGCGACGTGCCGGAGCTGACGCGTGACGGTGTCACCATCGCCTACGACGTGTTCGGGGCGGGTGAACCGGTGGTACTGGTGTGCGGGTGCGGCCAGCCGGCGGTGGCCTGGCAGCTGACCCTGGTCCCAGCGCTGGTCGAGGCGGGCTACCAGGTCGTCACCTTCGACAACCGGGGGGTGGCACCATCCTCGTCGCCGCCGCCGCCCTACTCGGTGGCGGACATGGTGGCCGACACGCTCGGACTACTCGACCACCTGGGGATGGAGACGGTTCGCATCGCCGGCCACTCGATGGGCGGATGGATCGTCGAGACCATGGCCATCCGGCACCCGGAGCGAGTGCTCGGCGCGGTGATGATGGGGAGCTGCAACGTCGCCACCTCCTGGGAGAAGGCCATCACCACCGTCGAGCGGGACCTGGCCCGCCTGGACTTCGCACTCCCCCCGCTGTTCTACGCCACGGAGACATTGCGCTACCTCCCGAACAGAGACCTCCAGGACGACGGGGTGGTCGACGCGTGGCTGGGCATGATCGGCGACCTCGAACCTTGGCCCAATCCGGGCCGACTGGGCCAGTACGAGGCGGCCCTGGCGTGGTCCCTCGACCTCGAGCGCGTACAGGGGTGGTCGACCATCTCGGTGCCGTGCCTGGTGATGGCATTCGAGCACGACGTCGACTCCCCGCCGGCACGCGCCCGAGAGGCGGCGGCCGTCATCCCCGGCGCCCGATACGCGGAGATCGCCGAGGCCAGCCATCTGGGGGTCTTCACCCACGGTTCCGAGGTGGCTTCGCTGCTGGTCGACTTCTTCTCCGGCTCCGGCCGACTCTGACCGGAACCGGGTGAGCCGGAACCGACCCTGATCGGAGCCGGGCCAGCCCGTTCAGGACCCCGGAGACCGGAGGAGCTGGACCAGCCCCTCCGTTTTGGCGTGCTGCTCGCGGTAGAGGGGGCCGGTCGTGAGACCACCGTCAACGGCGATGGCCTGACCGCTGACGAAGCTCGACGCGTCACTGGCCAGCCACAGCGCGGCCTCCGCGATGTCGACAGGCTGGCCCGAACGCCGAATCGGCTGCATGTCGCCGAGGAGCAGGGACATGGACTCGACGGTCGACTGGGCCCGGTCGCCGTCGAGCCCGGCCGCCCGACCGAAGATCGACGTGGCCACACCCCCGGGACAGATGGCGTTGACCCGGATGCCCTGCTCCCCGAGCTCGTTGGCCGTCGTGCGGGTCAGGTGGGCGATGGCTGCCTTGCACGCGCTGTAGTCATGACCCCCGTAATTGGCGGCGAGCCCGGCGACGCTCGAGGTGTTGATGATGCTGCCGCGGCCCTGAGTTCGCATCACACGGGCGGCGGCACGGATGCCGAGGAAGACGCCCCGCAGATGGATGGATACCGTCCGATCGAACACCGCCATGTCGATCTCGTCGATCCCACCCACCGAGCCCGGGTTGCCGGCGTTGTTGAACATGCAGTCGAGCCCGCCGCACTCGTCCGCGGCGAAAGCCACGACGGCGTCGACGTCGGCCTCCTGCGAGACGTCGGTATGGAAGAACCATGCCCGGTCCCCGCATTCGGAGGCAACCACCTTCCCGCGGTCGTCGTCGACGTCGGCGAGGACGACGGAAGCGCCCTCAGCGCTGAACAGCCGTGCGGTCGCCTCCCCGATGCCGCTGGCGGCGCCGGTGATGACGGCCCGGTGTCCCTCGAGCCGGCCCATGCCATCTGCCATGTGTTCGCCTCATTCCCAGTCGTCGCGGTTGGCGGTGATCAGCCGCCGTCGGGTCCGACCCGAACGGCTTCTTCCACCATCGACATGCCCACTCGTGACCTTGAGAACTCCGAGGCGGTCGCCGAAGTGCGGGCGTGCCGGTGCCGTGCCGGGCCGGTCGGCGGGGGCCGACCACGACCTGGAACCGATGCAAACGCCCCATGACCGACGTGTGCACAGTGCCGGGGGCCGGTACAATGAGGAGCCAAGGCTCGGTCCGCTGAAACAGTCCGGTACGGCTCTGCCTCATTTGCTTGGCGCGTCCGGAGGTCTAGTGGAATCCCTGCTTGTCGGGTCCGGGTCGTTGGCTGCCACCGACCCCGTCCGCTCGGGTGGCCAGGAGCCGCCCACCATCCACTCCGCTCAGAAACTGGTGACCGTGGCCATCGTGGCCGGCCCGTTGGTTGCCCTGGCGGTGGTCGTCCCATGGCTGTGGGGGCACGCTGTCAACCTGTCCGACATCCTCCTCGCCCTGGTGCTCTACACGATCACCGGTTTCGGGATCACCGTCGGCTTCCACCGGCTGTTCACCCACAGCGGGTTCACCTCACACCGCGCCCTCAGGATCACGCTCGCCGTGGTGGGATCGATGGCCGTGGAAGGTTCGGTGACCAGCTGGGTGGCCACCCACCGCCGCCACCACATGTTCAGCGACCACGCCGGCGACCCCCATTCCCCGCACCGGTACGGCGACCGTGGCGCAGCCCTGCTCCGAGGTCTCGCCTTCTCCCATGTCGGCTGGCTGTTCGTCTCGGACTCGTCGGACGCCTCCCGCTACGCGCCCGACATGCTGCGCGACCGCGACATGAGACGCATCGACCGGTTGTTTCCGGCCCTGGCTCTCGGATCGTTGGCCATACCCTTCGCCATCGGCTTCGGCCTGTCGGGGACCCTGGTCGGCGCCCTCACCGCCCTGGTCTGGGCGGGCCTGGTGCGGATGGCCCTCCTCCACCACATCACCTGGTCGGTCAATTCGCTGTGCCACACCTTCGGGCGGCGGTCGGATACGACCGCGGACCGGAGCACCAACCTGTGGCCGCTGGCCATCGTGTCCCTCGGTGACAACTGGCACAACGTGCACCATGCCCACCCCTCATGGGCCCGTCACGGAGCGCGCCCGGGGATGCTCGACCCTTCGGCCTGGCTCATCCGCCGGTTCGAACAGATCGGATGGGCGACCAAGGTCCGCTGGCCCAAGCCGCAGTCCCTGGCGTCGGCCCGAAACCTGTCCGAAGCGCCGGCCGGCCCCTGACCGGCCGGGCCCGCCTCAGGGCAACAGGTCGGCCACGTCGGCCCGTTCGGCCTCGAGCTCCTCGGTGGTGATGCGGATCCGCTCGGTGGCGAAGGCATCGTGGTCCAGTCCCTCGACCACGGTCCAGCCGCCGGATCCGTCCGACCGGACCGGAAACCCGAACTGCAGCCCGGCGGGAATGCCGTACTCGCCGTTGGACACGACGGCCAGGGAGGTGAAACCGTCGCCGGAGGTGGCGGTGCTGATGCTGACCACCGAGTCGACGGCGGCGTTGGCCGCCGATGCGGCCGAGGACAGACCCCTGGCGTCGATGACGGCGGCACCGCGCTTCTGGACGGTGGTGAGGAATTCACCCTGCAGCCACTCGATGTCGTCGATGACCTTGGCCGCCGGCTCGCCGCCGATGAGGGCGTTGGCATAGTCGGGGAACTGGGTGGCGGAATGGTTGCCCCAGATGGCCACGTTGGAGACCGTCGACACCGGCACGCCGGCCTTCCGGGCCAACTGCGCCTTGGCCCGGTTCTCGTCCAGCCGGGTCATGGCGAACCACCGGTCGTCGGGAACCTCCGGTGCGTTCGACCGGGCGATCAGGCAGTTGGTGTTGCACGGATTGCCCACGACCAGCACCCGCACGTCGGATGCGGCGTTGGCCGCGATGGCCCGCCCCTGAGGGCCGAAGATCCCGCCGTTGACGGTGAGCAGATCGCCCCGCTCCATCCCCGCCTTCCGGGGGATCGAGCCCACCAGCAGCGCCAACGAGGTGCCGTCGAAGGCAGTGTCGAGATCGGTGGTGCAGACGATGTCGGTGACCAGGGGAAAGGCACAGTCATCGACCTCCATGACCACACCCTCGAGCGCCTTCATGCCCGGTTCGATCTCGAGGAGCCTCAGCACCATCGGCTGATCTGGACCGAGCATCTGACCCGAGGCGATCCGGAACAGCAGGGAGTAGCCGATCTGTCCCGCGGCCCCGGTCACTGTGACGTGGATCGGAGGTTTGGCTGCCATGACATGGAGGCTAATGGGAATCGTCCGATGCGGTCGAACCCGGACGCCCCGGTAACGGGCGGCGGCCCGTCAGTGCCGGAGGTTCAGAGGCGGTCGACGATGGCGGCGGCGAACTCCGAGCACTTGACCTCGGTGGCGCCGTCCATGAGCCGGGCGAAGTCGTAGGTGACCACCTTGTCGGCGATGGTCGCTTCGAGGGCGGCCACGATGTCGGCGGCGGCCTCCGCCCAACCGAGGTGCTCGTACATCATCACACCGGACAGGAGCACGGAGCCGGGGTTGACCTTGTCCAGCCCTGCGTACTTGGGCGCCGTCCCGTGGGTCGCCTCGAAGATGCCGTGCCCGGTGACGTAGTTGATGTTGCCACCCGGCGCGATGCCGATCCCACCGACCTGGGCGGCCAGTGCATCCGAGAGGTAGTCGCCGTTGAGATTGGTGGTGGCCATGACGTCGAACTCGGCCGGACGGGTCAGCACCTGCTGGAGGGTGATGTCGGCGATGCTGTCCTTGACCAGGAGCTTGTCGCCGGGCTTGCCGTCGCAGTCGTCCCACCCGACGGCCACGTCGGCGAACTCCTCCCGCACCAGTTCGTAGCCCCAGTTGCGGAAGGCACCCTCGGTGAACTTCTGGATGTTCCCCTTGTGGACGATGTTCACACTGGACCGGTCATGGGAGAGGGCGTACTTGATGGCGGCCCGGATGAGCCGCTTGGACCCGAACTCGGAGATCGGCTTGATGCCGATTCCGGAGCCCTCGCGGACCTCCCAACCCATCTCGTCGCGCAAGAAGGCCGACAGTTTTGCCGCCTCCGGGGTGTAGGCCTCGGCTTCGAGGCCGGCGTAGATGTCCTCGGTGTTCTCGCGGAAGATGACCATGTCGACCAACTCGGGGTGGAGCACGGGTGAGGGTACGCCGGTGAACCATCGCACCGGACGGAGGCAGACGTAGAGGTCGAGGATCTGGCGGAGGGCCACATTGAGCGAGCGGATCCCGCCGCCCACCGGTGTGGTCAGGGGACCCTTGATCCCGATGAGGTGGGTGCGGAAGGTCTCGATGGTCTCCTCAGGCAGCCAGTCGCCGGTCTCGTCGTACGCCTTCTGCCCGGCTAGCACTTCCTTCCAAGCCACCGACCTTCCGTGCTTGGCCGCGGCCGCGTCGAGGACCAGCTTGGCCGCCGGCCAGATGTCCACGCCGGTGCCGTCCCCTTCGATGAAGGGGACGATCGGCTGGTCGGAGACGTGGAGCGCGCCGTCGGGCCCCTGCGTGATGAGATCGGGCATGGCGGCAGCCTACCGGCACCCCTGCCCACCTCGGCCAACCGGGCCTTCGCTGGCCCGCCCGGGTGTCTGCCGCTCAGAGGGCGGCGAGGCCCAGGGCGGCGTAGATCTCACGGGTCGCGCTCGACCGGTTGAGTGTGTAGAAGTGCAGACCGGGAACCCCTGCCGTGAGCAGCTGCTCGCACAGCTCGGTGGCGATCTCCACTCCCTCGCGGCGCACACCGTCTGCCCCGCCGCTCCGGTCCGCCCGTTCCAGTCGCTCCACCATCCAGCCGGGGACGGCCGCACCCATGACGGCCATGCGGGGCACCGAGGTGAGGCTGGTGACCGGCATGATCCCGGGGAGCACCGGCTTGTCCACGCCCCGGTGGGCCAGATCGGCCACCAGGCCGGTGTACTCGGATGCCTCGAAGAAGAACTGGGTGATGGCGAAATCGGCCCGCGACAATTTGGCGGCCAGGTGGTCGCGGTCGCTGGCCGGATCGGGCGAGTGCGGATGGCAGCTCGGCTGGGCCGCCACTCCGATCGAGAACCCCCCGATGGCGGAGGCCAGCTCCACCAGCTCGGACGCGTGGGTGAGCTCACCGGCCCCGTCGCCGGGTTCGACGGGTGGGTCGCCGCCGAGGGCCATGAGGTTCTCGACCCCGGCCGTCCGGTAGGCCACCAGGATTTCGGCCAGCTCGAGCCGGGTATGGGCCACACAGATCAGGTGGGCCATCGGTACCAGCGTGGTGGTGCGCAGCATGCCGGTCACCAGGTCGAAGGTCCGCTTACGCGATTCGGCGCCACCACGGTAGGTGACCGAGACGAACGACGGCCCGAGCGGCTCCAGATCACGGAGCGTCTTCACCAGCGTGACCTGTTCGGCGTCGGTCTTGGGCGGGAAGAACTCGAAGGAGTAGGTCCGCCCCTTGGCCAACAGATCGGCGATCCGGGTCATAGCCCGACCAGCCTACCGGCGCCCGCCGGTCCCGTTCGTGCTCAGGCGGCCAGGACCGGCCCGGCCACCGGCTACCCGGCGGCCTTCGGGGGCCCGGCCGTCAACGGGCGCGGCGCGAGCGGGGGGCGGAGCCGATGCGGGCGGACAGGCTGGCCAGCGCCCCGCTCAACTCCGAGTACCGGGAACGGCGGGCTTCGTCGGCCTGGGCCAGTTGGACCCCGGTCGGAGCGGACACCCCCTGGCGGAGCAGCCGATCGGCTTCGACGGCGAAGGCCAACCCGCGCAGTGCGGCAGCGGCCTCGGTGGCCAGGGCCGAGGCTGCCGGGTCCGGTGCGGTCCGGGCGACACGCTCGAGGGCGGTGGCGGCCTTGTCCACCTGGACGTCCACCGCACCCCGGAGCCCGGGGTCGCCGGACATGGCGTTGTCCGAGAGGACCGCGTCACGGGCCAGCTGCGCATCGCTGAGGGCGGGGACCACGGCACGGTGCCACTCGGCCTCGATGCCCTTCTTCCTCCGTGACCGGAGCAGGACGGCGACGAGCGCGATGGCGGCCGCCAGCACCACGATGAGGGCGATGAGGCCCCAGGGGGTCTTGCCCGACGTGGACTTCGTCGGTGAGGTCGTGGTGGTGCTCGGCACCGTCGTCGTGGTGGTGGTGTGTGCCGGCGAGGACGTCGTGGTCGGGGGCACGGTCGTCGTGGTGGCCGGCTCGGTGGTGGTGGTGACCGGCGGCGCCGTCGTGGTCGTCGGCGCCACGGGGGTCGTGGTCGTCGGAGCGGATTGGGACACCGCGGTGGCCCCCACGGGAACGGCCGGCGCCACCAGGGTGAGGACCGCGCCGACAGCCACCACGGCGGCGACCGCCGCCCGGGCCCGGAGGATCCGTCCGGCTGCCGTCACGAGTCGACCCGGCCGAAGTCGTCGTCGGTGCCCCACGGCCGTTGGTCCGACTCGGGGGCGGGCGGGGTGCTCACGAGGCGCGCTCCGCCGCCCGCACCGCGTTGCGCAGGAGCATGGCCCTGGTCATCGGCCCGACCCCGCCGAGGCGCGGCGTGATCCATCCGGCGACGTCGGCGACGTCGGCATCGACATCGGACAGCAGCTTCTTCCCCTCCCACGAGGTGCCCGCCCCGACCACGGCGGCACCGGGCTTGATCATGTCGGGGGTCACCAGTCCGGCCCGCCCGGCCGCGGCCACCACCACGTCACCCTGTCGGACCAGGCCGGCCATGTCCTCGACGCCGGTGTGGACCACGGTCACGGCTGCGTTGCACCCCGGACGCTTCATGGCCAGGAGCAGGGCCAGCGGCCGTCCGATGGTGAGTCCCCGCCCGATCACCACCGCGTGCTTCCCCTCCACGGGGACGTCGTTGGCCTGGAGCAGTTCCACGATCCCGGCCGGTGTGCACGGGAGCGGCCCGTTGGCCCCCATGACCAGACGGCCGAGGTTCACCGGGTGGAGTCCGTCGACGTCCTTGTCCGGATCCACCGCCAGCAACACCCGTTCCTCGTCGAGGCCGGGGGGCAGCGGGAGCTGGACCAGGTAGGCGTGGATGGCCGGGTCGGCATTGAACCGCGCCACCACCGCCTCGAGCTCGGCCTGGGACACGTCGGCCGGGAGGTGCTCGTGGGCAGAGTGGATGCCGATCTCGGCGCAGTCCTCGTGCTTCAGGGCCACGTAGCGTGCGCTGGGTCCGTCGTCCCCGACCAGGATGGTCCCGAGCCCGACCACCACACCGGCACCGCGTAGGCGGGCCACCCGGTCGGTCAGCTCGGCCCTGATCCTCGTGGCCAGCAGCTCGCCGTCGAGCAAGGTCGCCGTCATCCCCGGACCCCCTTGCCCGGCCTGGCCCGTACCCGCCCGATCATCGCATCGCTCCTCAATGCCTTCCAGCCCTTCAGTCTTCCAGCCCTTCAGTCTTCCAGCCCTTCAGTGCCGGAAATGCCGTTCGCCACCGGCCATGACCACCGCCACCCCGGCCTCGTCGGCCGCGGCGATCACCTCGGCGTCCCGGATGGAGCCCCCGGGCTGCACCACGGCGGCGACACCGGCATCGGCCAGGACCAACAGACCGTCCGGGAACGGGAAGTAGGCGTCACTGGCCGCGGCCCCGCCCACGGCCCGGGCCCCGGCCTTGGCCACCGCGATCTCGGCGGCCACCACCCGTGACTGCTGACCGGCGCCGACCCCGACGGCCTGGCCGTCGGCGACCACGGCGATGGCGTTCGAGGTGGTGCGGGCGCAGACCTTCCAGGCCAGAGCCAGGTCCCGCCACTGGGCCTCGGTCGGTGTGGCCTTGGTCGCCACCTCCCAGGAGGAAGGCTCGACCACGAAGCGGTCGGCGTCCTGCACCAGCACACTGGCCCCGAGGCTGCGGATCTGGCGCACCGCCGGCTCGGGCGACGGTGCGGACAGCAGTCGGGTGGCCTTGCGCTTCGAAGCCAGCCGGGCCAGCGCCCCCTCCTCGTAGGACGGGGCGATGATCACATCGGCCTGGGGCCCGGCCGAGATGGCATCGGCGACCGATCCCGTCACCGGCCCACCGATGGCCACGATCCCGCCGAATGCCGACTGGGGATCACAGTCGAGGGCCCGCTGGTAGGCGACGGCCAGATCGGGGTGGAGGGCCACGCCGCACGGATTGGCATGCTTGATGATGGCGACCGCCTGATCGGTTCCCCGATCGGCGACAAGCTCATGGACCAGCCGCCATGCCGCGTCGGTGTCGAAGACGTTGAGGTACGAGAGCTCCTTCCCACCGTACTGGACCAACTCGTCCCACCACGAGTGCTGGCCGGCGATCCGATAGCGGGCCCCGTGCTGGTGGGGGTTCTCGCCGTAGCGCATGGAGGCGGCCCGCTCGAGCGTGAGGTGGAGGCTGGGCGGCAGGAGGGCGGCGGTGGTGAAGGCGTCGGCATCCGACCCGGTGGAGAGCGGGGGTTGGCGCTCGTCGAGCCACTCGACGATGGCGGCGTCGTAGCCGGCCGTGTGGGCGAACGCGTCCCGGGCCAGCCTGCGCCGCGTGGAATCGGAGAGCGACCCGTGCTCCCGGAGCTCGGCCAGGACCCCGGGGTAGTCATCGGGGGAGACCACGATCCCGACGTGATCGTGGTTCTTCGCCGCGGCCCGCACCATGGTCGGCCCTCCCACATCGATCAGTTCCACCGACGGGTCCGACGGGAACGGGTAGAGATTGCAGACGACCAGGTCGATGAGGTCGATGCCGTGCCGTTCGACCTCGGCCAGGTGCTCGGGCACCGATCGGTCGGCCAGGATGCCCCCGTGGATCTTCGGATGGAGGGTCTTGACCCGGCCGCCGAGCATCTCCGGGGCGCCGGTGACCTCCGATACCTCGGTATGGGCGATGCCAGCCTTGGACAGGGCGGCCGACGTCCCGCCGCTCGATATCAGTTCCCAGCCCAGCTCCGAGAGGCCAGCGGCCAGCTCGACCAACCCGGTCTTGTCGTAGACGGACAGCAGTGCCCTCATGGTGCAACCTCCGTTCGGTGATCCTGACCCATCCTCCGCCGTCGCCGCCAACCCGTCGATGAACCGGCGGATGGTGTCGGGGTAGAGCGTGCGCTCGACCGACTTGATGCGCTCGTGCAGCGTCTCCTCGGTGTCGTCGGGCAGTACCGGCACCGACGCCTGGGCCAGTACCGGGCCGGCGTCCATCTCCAGCGTGGCGATGTGGACCGTGGTCCCGGTCTCGTCCACGCCGGCAGCCAGCGCGTCGGCCACCGAGTGCCAGCCCGGGAAGGCGGGCAGCAGCGCGGGGTGGGTGTTCAGGATGCGGCCGGGGAAGGCGGTGTGGATGGCCTGGCCCAGGACCGTTCCGAATCCGGCCATGACCACCACGTCGATCCTGTAGGCGACCAGCGCACCGGTGATCGCCTCCGTGTAGCCGTCACGGTCGAAGGCGGCGCCGAACCCCCCGAAGTCGGACCGGTCGACGAGGACCTCGGGCACCGATGCTGCCGCCGCCACCTCGAGGGCCCGGCACGGCCGGTCGGCGATCACCACCCGGACGGGAAGATCGGCGGCCACGATGGCCTCCAAGATGGTGCCCGTACCCGAGGCCAGCACCCCGATGTTCACCGTCGTGGGCGTGGCGTCTCGAGATGGACCGGGGGGCACGGCCGCACGCTACCAGCGCCGCCCGGCGGCGATCCGCGTCACGGCCGGGTGGCGGCGCGCCCGAACCCGGACGCGCTCGTCTCTCCCCCAGCCGAAGGACCGGAGCGACGTGGCCCGACCGGCCTGCCTCCGGTTCCGGGCCTCCGTCGCTCGGTCTCCCCTGCCCAGGGAATGCCCCTCGTGCCTCATATATCGGCACCGATCGGACATTTCCGAAGTGGAAATTTCGGGCCGTCAGCCGGCCCGGCCCTCCAGCGAGCGAAGCAACCGCTCGTCGAAGCCGGTGAGCGAGGGGAGCAGCGCGTCACAGAATCCCCATCGCGGCGAGTCCTGAGCACCCGGTTCGGGGACGACCACCACCCGCATGCGCGCCGACTTGGCCGAGATGGCCCCGTTGAAGGAGTCCTCGACGGCGAGGCAGCCGGTTGGATCGATCCCCAGCTTCGCCGCCGTCGACAGGTAGCTGCCCGGGTGGGGCTTGCCCAGCGGCTCCCACTCGGCGGAATGCCAGACCGAGACGGCGGATGTGATCCCGAGGCGAGCCAGGGCGGCCTCGATGACCATGGCGTAGGAACCGGAACAGACGGCCACCGGCAACGACAGGCGAGCGCAGAGGGACAGGGATTCGAGGGCGCCGGGCATCGGCTCCCCGGACTGGCCGATCAGTTCCGCCACCCGTGCCGTCAGCGCCTGTTCCACCTCGACCACGGTCATTCCCGACCAGGGGAAGCGGTCCCACCAGTGGCGCACCGCGTCGTCGATGCGCAGGCCCATGGTCTGGCGGACGTCGGTCTCGGTCAACTCGAGTCCGAGGGAGCCGAACACCTCGATCTCCGCCTGGCGCCAGAACGGCTCCGAGTCGATGAGCAGTCCGTCGAGGTCGAAGATGACGGCCAGGATGGGCCTGTCGGCCAGCGCCGTCGCCGAGGGGAGCGCCGTCCTCAGTCGAGTTTCCGCACGATGTCGACCATGGCCTCCCCGGCCTCGGTCGGGTTGAGGGCGACCGTGACCCCGGCGGAGGACAGGGCCTCCATCTTGGCCTGGGCCGTTCCCTTGGACCCGGAGATGATGGCTCCGGCGTGGCCCATCTTGCGTCCCGGGGGGGCGGTGACCCCGGCGACGTAGGAGACGACGGGCTTGGTCACCGACGAGCCGATGAACTCGGCCGCCTCCTCCTCGGCCGACCCACCGATCTCTCCGATCATCATGATGGCCTTGGTGTCCGGGTCGGCCTCGAACGCGGCCAGGCAGTCGATGAAGCTGGTCCCGGGGACCGGGTCGCCGCCGATGCCCACGCAGGTGGTCTGGCCCACACCCTGCTGGGAGAGCTCGTGCAACGCCTGGTAGGTGAGTGTCCCCGAGCGGCTCACGATGCCGACCGGGCCGCCGGCCAGGGCGATGTCACCCGAGGTGATGCCGATGTTGCACTTTCCGGGCGAGATGATCCCGGGACAGTTCGGGCCGAGCAGCCGGGTGGAGGGGTGGAACCGAACGAGCCGGTTGTAGGCCAGGGCCTCGTCGATGGCGGGGATGCCCTCGGTGATGCACACCACGAACGGGACGCCGGCCGCGGCGGCCTCAACGATGGCCTCGGCGGCGAACTTGGGTGGCACCGAGATGAACGAGGCGTTGGCCCCCGTAGCCGACACCGCCTCGGCCACGGTGGCGAAGACGGGAATGCCCTCGATCTCCTCGCCGCCCCGGTTCGGGTTGGTTCCGGCCACCACCTGTGTGCCGTAGGCCCGGTTGCGGAGCCCGTGGTAGAGGCCCTGGCTGGTGGGGCTGATGCCTTGGACGACGACTTTGGTGTTCTCATCCACGAAGATGCTCACGACTGACCTCCTGCAAGGGCGACCGCGCGGCGCGCGGCCTCGAGCATGGTCGGCTCTGCGACCAGGCGATCGGACAGGTGGTCGGCCAGGATCGCCCGGCCGGCCACGGCGTTGGTTCCGTCGAGCCGCAGCACGATCGGTGAGCTGATGTCCACCCGCTCGAGTGCCTCGAGCACCCCGTTGGCCACCTCGTCGACCCGGGTGATCCCGCCGAAGATGTTGACGAGGATGGAACGGACGGCGGGATCGGAATTGATGACCTCGAGGGCGGCCGCCATCACGTCGGCGTTGGCCCCGCCACCGATGTCGAGGAAGTTGGCCGCGGCCCCGCCGCACTGGTTGACCACGTCCAGCGTGCTCATGGCCAGCCCGGCACCGTTGGCGATGATCCCCACCGTGCCGTCCAGGCCGATGTAGTTGAGGCCGCGCTCCTTGGCCCGGGCTTCGCGCTCGTCCTCGATGTCACTGCCGGCGAACTCCTCCCACTCGGGATGACGGAAGGCGGCGTTGTCGTCGAGAGTCACCTTGGCGTCGAGGCAGTGGACCCTGCCGTCCGGCGTGTAGATCAGGGGATTGATCTCGGCCAGATCGCAGTCCCCTTCGGTGTAGCAGGTGTAGAGCTTCACCAGGATCTCGGCCGCCTGGGCACGGGCGCCCTCGTCGAGGCCGGCCCGATCCACCCATGCACGGGCCGCTTCGAGGCTCAGGCCGTCGACGGGGTCGACGTGGAGCATGGCGATGGCCCCCGGGTTGGTGGCCGCCACCTCCTCGATCTCCACCCCGCCTTCGGCCGACAGCATGCCGAGATGCTTCTTGGCGCTGCGGTCGAGGGTGAAGCTGGCGTAGTACTCGCGGTCGATGTCCGAGGAGTGCTCGATCCACAACCGCTTGACCACATGGCCCTTGATGTCGAGCCCCAGGATGTTTCCGGCGTGGGTACGCAGCTCCGCCTCGTCGTCGGCCAGCTTGACACCGCCCGCCTTGCCACGACCCCCGACCTTGACCTGGGCCTTGACGGTCACCGGATAGCCGGACGACGCCGCCACCACGACGGCCTCGTCCACGGTGTCGGCCACCCCTCCCTTGGAGATGGGCAGGCCGAAGCGGGCGAAGTACTGCTTGCCCTGGTATTCGAAGAGATCCACCGGATCCGATCCTCTCTGTTGTGACGCGGCTGTGACGTGTGCGTCCCTCGGTTGCGACTCGGTTGTGGCTCGTTGTGGCTCGTTGCGTCCCTCGGTTGTGACTCGTTGTGGCTCGGTTGTGGCTCGTTGCGTCTCGTTGCGTCCCTCGGTTGTGACTGTCGGTGCGTCTTGTCCTGTCTGTGGTTGCATCTCGGGCTTCGATGCTCCGGGTCGACGGCGAGCGCTCCTGGTTGCCCGTCGGACACCGGAGAGCCGACCCGGACGCCGGCCTTCGACGGCTGCGTCGTCGAGCAACCGTCGCACCCGCTCCCGTCAACGGTTCCCGTCGACGGTAGGGCGCGTCTGGTGCTGCCGGTGGGGCGTGCTCGGGTCAGGCGACCTCACCATCTTCACGCGCATCGAGGGCGTCGCCCAACCAGGCTCCGATGGTGGGCAACGGGGCGCCGGGGGTGAACACCTCGGCGACCCCCATGTCCTTCAGGACCGGGATGTCGGCAGCGGGGATGATCCCTCCCACCAGCACGAGGACATCGCCGCGGCCCTGCTCCCTGAGCCCTTCGATGACCCGCGGAACCAGGGTGAGATGGGCGCCGGAGAGCAGCGAGAGACCCACCGCGTCGGCGTCCTCTTGGATGACCGCCTGCACGACCTGCTCGGCGGTCTGGTGGAGCCCGGTGTAGATGACCTCGAAGCCCGCGTCGCGCAGGGCGCGGGCGATCACCTTGGCTCCGCGGTCGTGCCCGTCCAGGCCGGGTTTGGCCACCACCACTCGATACGGGCGCTTCACGGAGGCAGATACTAAGCGCTGGCCGGAAAGAAGGCCCACTCGGGGGGTCGCCCATCCGGTCCACGAACCATCGTCGTCGCTGGACCGCAGGCTGTCGGGCCTTGGCCCCGGGGGGTCCGTGGTACCTTTCCATCGGCGTTCACGTGACGACCAGAACTTCCAGAGGGACGCCATGAGCACTCCGGCCGAAGCTGTGGACAGATCCGACGAACACGCCGATGACCGGGGGGCGGCGCCGGGTTCGGTACTGGCCGGACTGGTCCTGCTCAGCCGGCCGCGGCAGTGGGTCAAGAACCTGTTGGTCTTCGTGGCCCCGGCCTCGGCCGGCGTGCTCTTCCATCGGAGCTCCTTCTGGCACACGCTGGCCGCCTTCGGCATCTTCTGTCTGGCGGCATCGGGCACCTACTACCTCAACGACGCCCTCGACGCCGCCTCGGACCGGGAGCACCCGTCGAAGCGCCTCCGTCCGGTGGCCGCCGGCATCGTCCCCGAGCCCCTGGCCGTCACGCTCGGGCTCGTGCTCCTCTCGGTCTCGATCGGCCTCGGGGAGCTGGTGGCGGGCTGGCACCTGGCCCTGGTCATGGCCCTCTACGGCCTGGTCAACGTGGCCTACTCCCTCGGGATCAAGAACGAGCCCATCCTCGACCTCGCCGCCGTCAGTGCCGGTTTCGTCCTCCGGGCCGTGGCCGGAGGCGTGGCCACCGGCATCGTCTTGTCCAACTGGTTCCTCATCGTGGCGTCGTTCGGATCGCTGCTGGTCGTGACCGGGAAGCGGTCGGGGGAGAAGCAACTCCTGGTCGGCGCCGAAACGGACGAGCGCTCGGTCCGGGCCACGCTCGGCTCCTACACCCCGAGCTTCCTGCGGTCGGTCCGGACCCTGGCCGCGGCGGTGACGGTGACCGCCTACTGCCTGTGGGCCTTCGAGCGGGCCGGCCAGGTCCACCCCGGCCACGACCCGATCTGGTTCCAGCTGACCATCGTGCCCTTCACCATCGCCCTGCTCCATGTGATGCGCATCCTCGACGCGGGCGACGGCGCCGAACTCGACGCGGGCGACGGCGCCGAACCCGAGGAGCTGGCCCTTCGGGACCACCGGCTGCAGATCTACGGTGCCTCGTGGGTCGCCCTGTTCGCCATCGGCATCTACGGGTCATGACCGCGCCCGGCAAGAAGCTCGACATCGCCCAGATCGTCCCCTACTACCCGCCGCATCTGGGAGGAATGGAGGCCGTGGCCGCGTCTCTGGCCGAAGGCCTGGCCGTGAACAACAGGGTCCGCGTCTTCACATCGAGCGTCGGGGCCGGCAACGGGTCGACACCCGAACAGGAGGGCAACCTGTCGGTCCGTCGCTTCCCGACCGTCGAAGTGGCCAACACGCCAATCTTCCCGACGGCTCTTCCCTCCATTCTGGCTTTGCCTCAGCACACGGTCCTCCACGTACACGTGGTCCAGGCTTTTGCGCCGGAGCTCGCCACTGTCGGCTCACTCCTCCGTCAGCGTCCCCTGGTGGCTCACTACCATTGCGATGTCCCTCCGAGCACCCACCCGAGGCTTCTGGCGGCCTACAAGCGGCATGTCCTGGCCCCCATCCTCCGGCGGGCCAAGCGGGTCATCGTGCTTGATGACGCCCAGGCTTCGGCGGTCCACGACTGGTACCGCGTACCGGCCGACCGGATCAGGGTGCTTGCCAACGGGGTGGACGACCGGTTCTTCTCCGGTGAGGAAATCGAGGAAATCGAGGAGATCGAGGATCGCCCATACCGGCTGCTGTTCGTGGGACGGCTCAGCGGTGAGAAGAACGTGACCCGGCTCCTCGACACGGCCGGTCTCCTGGACCGCCCGTTCGAGCTGGTGATCGTCGGTGAAGGCGAGCAGGGTGACGAGCTCAGGCGCCGGGCCGCCGCCACCGGCCCTCCCGGGATACGGTTCGTCGGCCAACAGAGCGGGGAGGCCCTGGTCGACTGGTACCGCTGGGCCGATGTCCTCGTGTCCACCTCCGATGGGGAGGGCATGCCCCTCGTGTTTTTGGAGGCCATGGCGGCCGGGGTTCCCATCGTGGGCACGGACGTGCCCGGCTCCCGTGAGACGTTGGCCGGGGTCGGCACCGTCGTGCCGCCGACTGCACCGGCGCTGGCGGAGGCCCTTCAGTCGCTCGCCGATGACGCGGCGCGACGCAAGGAGATGGCGGCAGCCGGTCGACGTCGGGTAGCCGGTCGAAGCTGGGACTCGGTTGCGGATCGCCTCGAGGAGATCTACCGCGAGATCGTCTGACCATCGGCCCGTCGCCGCCGGTTGGATTTCCGGGATCGGTCCGCCGGTGCGGTCCCCCGGTGCGGTCCCCCGGTGCGGTCCCCCGGTGCGGTCCCCCGGTGCGGTCCCCCGGTGCGGTCCCCGGCGTCCCCAAGATTGATGAGAGCGATCGTGCCGCATTCCGTGCCGAGGACACGGAGTGGACACATCGGGGACCCATCGGGGACCCATCGACACCTCCGGCGCCGCCTTGTCATAATTCCGCCCGTGGGAACCTCGAGGCGGAGACGTGGGGGCGATCCGAGAGGCAACCCGAGCGGCGTCGATCGGACCGTCGCCACGCGGGAGTGATCGTCATCAGTGGTGCTATTCTGCGCACTGTCAGGTCCGGGGGCAGCAGGGGTGCGCCTGCATCGCTTCAAACTCGGTGGAACTCGTGAATGGGAGCGTAACGTCATCATGACCCTTGTCCGAGCTCGCAGGTCCGGTCCCGTCGTTCCGATTGCCGTGCTCCTCGCCGCCGCCGTCGGGCTTCTCCTGTCGACGGTGATGGCCACGCCCGGAAGCGCGGCCACCATCCCCTCCGGGTCGACGACGACCCATGGCGTCAACGTCTTCGTCGAAGAAAACGGTGAGTCGGCGTCGGCCTGGCAGACCAACGCGACCAATGAGATGAAGGGCATCAAGTCCCTGCACGCGAACGCCGTCGCCATCGCGTTCCCGTTCTATACGCCCTCACTCACAGCGAACTGCGTCTACGCCAACACCATCAACAACTGCAACGGAGGACCCTTTTCACTGTCGCCGTCACCGACCCGTCTGGCTGTTCTCATCCTTGCGGCCCAAAAGGCCGGTCTGCATGTCCTCCTCAGACCGCTCATGGACGAGACAGACCTGAGCCCCGATTGGCGAGGTGACATCCAACCGTCGAGCCGAACGGCGTGGTTCGCAAGTTACGAGAGCATGATGGCGCCCTATCTGTCCATGGCCAAAACGGACAAGGTGACCGGTTTCACCATCTCGCTCGAGCTCGCCAGTCTGGCCACGACCTCGCAATGGTCGTCGGTCATCACCTGGGCCAAGAAGCTGTACAACGGCCAGCTCGTCTTCGCCACGAGCTGGAGGGCCGCCCCCAACGGAGGGAAGGGCGAGGTCCACGCGGGCACCTCCGTGGGCATGGACTCCTATCCGGGCATCACGAAAGCCACCCCTTCGTGGACGGTGGCCCAGCTGCTTTCCGGGTGGAACTCGTTCCTCGCCTCCCACAAGTACGGGACGGCGGACACCAATGTGACCATCGACGAGGTCGGCATCGAGGCCGTGGACGGTGCCTACAAGACGCCCTACATCGCCGTCAACGGAACATTCAACCCGTCGATCCAGGCCAACTGGTTCAAAGCCGCCTGCGACTTCTACAAGGCTCACAAGCAGAGCGGCATCTACTTCTGGGGCCCGAATTTCACCTACAACTCCGGGAACCTCATGACCTCGCCCGATTCCAGCCAGCCCGAACAGCTGCAACCACCCACCCAAGCCGCCATCAAGGCCTGCTTCGCATGACCGGGGCGCTCACCACACCGTAAGCACCGAGGACTCCCGGTAGCGCTACGTTCGCTGCCTCAGGCAGCCGGGCAGGGATCCGAACGGGCGGAGGATCGCTGAAAATACGGGGTCTACTATAATCATCCGGTGTCAGCGTCCCATATGGGCAGCTCTGTGACAGGATGGCTTGGACGATGATGGGGGCAAGAAAACGAAAGCAGTACACGCGGTCCCGCACTGCCCCGGGACCCTCTGCGTCCCGGGGTCCTCTGCATCCCTGCTCGTGCCAGAAAACCATCGACTGACGATGATCGAGCACGAAGACGTCCATAGCGCCTCGATCGTGATCGTCAACAGGTATGACCGTGGCATCGCCGATACCCTCTCTGCCTTAGCCGGTCTTTCGAGCCCGATCCCCTTCGAAGTCGTGGTCGTAGACGCTTCTGCCGGAAGGCTGGATGACATACGGGAAGCATTTCCGTCCATCAAATGGTATTCGCTTCCGTCTCCCGTCCCGGAGAAGCGAACGATCGCAGAACAGAGAAACCTCGGCATCCAACACAGCGATGGCGACATCATCGTCTTTCTGGATGCCAGTTGTGTCCCGTGCACCAATTGGTTGGCCAACCTGGTGTCCCCGATACGGCACGAGCAGGAGTACATCGTGGCCGGCGGCGTTACCTCGACCCGCGGACCCTCGGCGTACGACACCGCGGCACCACATGAGAGCTCGACGCCCGCGGACCCATGCAGGCAGTACCTCGACGAGGCTCCGACCATGAACATGGCCATCCACCGCAGCGTGTTCACGACGGTTGGGACCTTCGATGAGGACATCGGCTACGCGGAGGACATCGACTTCTGCTGGAGAGCCCTTGACGCCGGGTACAGACTCCGACATGTCCCGGAAGCCGAAGTCGCCCACGATTGGGGCACCACGAGAGAGGACCTGAAGCGAACGTATCGGTATGGGATCGGAAGGACGAAGTTGTACCAGAAACATCCCGACCATTGGCGAAATCTCCTGGGAAACGACGTCATGGTCCTCTTCTACCCGGCTTACCTGCTCGGACTCCCTCTCACAATTCTCTTTTGGCCCTATCCCCTACTCCTGCTCGTCCCGATAGTCCGCAACATCGACCAACGGCCCTTTCGTACGGTCGGTTACCACATCATCTACGGGCTCGGAGTGTTACGAGGGTTGCGAAAACCGTGAAGGTGCTCGTATTCCCCAAGGACGCCAACCCCTATCAAGAACTTCTCTATAGACCGATGCGAGAGAAGTACCCGGACATCTCGATCGATTACCTGACCGGCCCGTCGGCGAACTATCAAACCATCAACGTGGTGCTGTTGCCGCTGGTGCTGCTGCTGAAGCGCCTGCAGGGCTACCGGATCTTCCACCTCCACTGGACCTATCTGTTCAGGATCCCGCGGCTCAATCGATCTGTTTCTCGATTTCTCATGCAATATTTCTCTATTGCCACCGTCGGCTGGATAAAGCTCTTGGGCTACAAACTCGTCTGGACCGCCCACGACCATCTCCCTCATGCCGAGAACTTCCGGAATGCCCGTGCGGTGAACAAATGCATCACCACCCTGGCCGACGTGGTTATCGTTCACTCAGCCGAAACGATCGTGCAGATGCAAGAGATCGACCTCTGCACCCGGAGGGCGGTTGTCGTTCCCATCGGATCATATGGAGATATCTACAAGGACGATCTCAGTGAGGCAGAGGCGCGGGCGAAATTGGGCATCGGCGACGAGGAATTCGTCTTTCTGTTCTTTGGGCTGATCCGTCGATACAAGTGCGTCGACCAATTGATCGACGCCTTTTCCGCGTTGGACATTCCGACCACCCGTTTGCTCATTGCCGGACAGTGCCAAGATGACTCACTCAAGGGAACGCTGCGCAGCGCCAGCCAGCATGCCCGCATCTCACTCCACGAGGGATTCGTCCCCGATGATGACGTGGCGACCTACTTTCGTGCCTCGAATGTCGTCTGCCTGCCGTTTCGCGAGACCACGACCAGCAGCACCGCGTTGCTGACATTGTCATTCGGTCGTCCCCTCATCGCGCCGGCTCTGGGGACGATCCGGGACCTGCCCCCAGAGAGTGGCTTCTACTACGACCCACTGGTACCGAATGCACTCCTCGACAGCATGCAGAAATCCCTCTCGGAGAAGGCCGACCTTGCCCGGCGAGGGAGCGCGGGCAAGCAGTACTCGAAGAGCTTGTCCTGGGACGTCATTGCCGAGTCAACCCACCAGCTGTATGTGGATATCTCAGCACGCTGAACCTTCGTTCACCAGATTCGACGATCTGATCGCGCCGGACGTTGCAGCCGAAGTGGCCGAAGGCGGGAAGTGGCCGAAGGCTGGGCGTGGCCGAAGGCTAGAAGTGGTGCAAATGCCAGTAGATGGCCGCGTAGGAAAGGCCGGTGAGCGCAACTCCGAAGCCAAAGGTCAGGCTCCGGTGCTCCACAAGGAGGTTCGCCTTCCGAAATGGCTTCTCGATCAGGTAGAAGGTGGCAGCAGCCACCGCGAAGGAGAGCACAACCAGCTCGATCTCACTGCGCAGGGGCAGGGGCTTGAGCGCGTACTCGCTGGCAATGATGAGAATTGGCCAGTGAACGAGGTAGAGCGAGTATGAGATGTTCCCGGTCCATTGGATCGGAACGGATCCCACGATCCGGCCGGTCTTGGAAGCCTCACGCAGCGTGCCCCCCGCGATGATGGCTCCGGTGGCGAGCACCGGGATGATGACCGCTGAACCCGGCCAGCTCGTGGAACTGTTGAAAAACCATGTGCTGAAGAGGATGGCGACCAAACCCACCACGCAGAGGCTCAGACCGATTCGGGGTGCACGGTTGCGCAGCATCGGGGTGGCGACAGCGAGAAGGGCGCCCAGAGCCAGCTCCCAGGCGCGCGTGAGCGGCGAGAAGAAGGCCCAGCTCTCACTGTGACCGGTCTCGATGATGCTCCAAGTGACCGAGGCGATGATCACGACGGCCAGTGCCGTCATCAGTTTTGCCCGATACCCGATCTTGGGAAGAAGGGATACCAGCCCGAGAAACATCAGTGGCCAGATCAGATAGAACTGTTCTTCGACAGCCAGAGACCAGTACTGCTGGAAGGCCGACGGCGGTAGCTGAGAGGTGAAGTACTGGGTGCCCTGGCTGGCGAAATGAAAGTTGGCGAGGAATGCCGCAACCCATTTCGCATCATTGGCGTTCTGGGCTCCGGATACAAAGCTCAGCCAGTGATAGACGGCGAAAACGGTGGCGATGAGCACGACGGTGGCGAGGGGCAGGATCCGGCGGATCCGGCGGGCATAGAAGTCGGTGATCGAAGTGCTCTGTTTTCTCGCACGCTCCTGGAGCAAGACACCAGTGATCACGAATCCGGATATAACGAAGAACACGTCAACGCCCAAGAACCCGCCGTGGATCCCCGGGAAATCTGCGTGAAAGAGCACGACCAGCACAACAGCCAAGGCGCGGAGTGCCTGGATGTCAGGCCGAAATTTCGATGTGTACTCCGCAAAATTGTGGTCGATCGTACGTTCAGTACCTTCAGGACCTTCGACGGATTCTTCCCCTGTCACACCGCCTCCGATTCAGGTGCATCGATGACCACTCATCCTGGAACCCGCCAGCCCAACGTTACCTGATCCATCCAGCGCGACGACGGTGTCGGGCAAACTTCATTGGTCGTTCGCCCGACCCTTGGGACGAACACCGGCGCACTACCCAGGGGCACTCGTGAACACGTTGGCGTTCCGAAGCGTCTGATAGAGCGCAGGCTCGAGATAGGAACCGAAGGAAAGCGTGATGTGAGCACGGTCATAGTAGACGACCGTCTTGTGGATCAATGCGGTACATGTCGAGGTGCAGAACCAGGGTGTCAAGTCGACATAGGTCGCGCCCGTCTCCCCCGCGGCCTGCTTTTCCGCCGCGATATAACCGGTCTGGATCGCTTGGCTCGCCGGAGAAGAGCAGAGCTGGATATTGGACGCATGTCTTGCCAGGCAAGCGGCCGTCCCGTTCTGCAGGTTCGGGATCTGACCGATGACCACGACCTTACCGGCGAAGGGCGAAACCTTGGTCACCATCGACCGCAAGGCGGCGTACCAATCGGAGGTGTAGCCGTAGTGGTCGCTAATCATGATGAGAATACTCGGGCGTACGGTCTTGATCGTTGCCATCACGTTCTTCTGCCAGGACACACATTGAGGAGTAGGGCTCCATGGAGTCGATGAGCTCCTCGAGAAGTAGCTCAACGTAGCGAAGGGGCACGATGGTTTCGACATCATCAACAGCTTCGACTGAAGCTGGGTCGCTATCGTATCGATAGCCG
>JBEKIU010000009.1:0-39691 GCA_050011635.1 Acidimicrobiales bacterium | reverse complement strand
CTTGGCGCCGGCCGGCGGCCGGGTCACCAGCAGGGCGTCGTGGGCGGGGCCGGCGGGGCCGGCGACCAGCACCTCCGGCACCCGGGCCCCGGCCCGGGCGGCCATCAAGGTCAGGTACGCCTCGTGCTCGACCTGTTGGCGGCGCGTGAGGGCCAGTGTCGGCCCCGAGTCGCGGTAGAAGAGGAAGCGCGCCGTCTTGGCCAGTAGCTGGGCGTCGGATGCGTCACGCCCGTACACCGACACGTCGACCTCGCTGCCGTCGACGAGCGCGGTGAATCGGCCGACGCCCCACTCCTGGTCGGCGTTGGGCACCACGGCTTCGGCGGCGAGACCGAGGTCGCCGAGGAGGACGCGTACCTCGTCGGTCGAGGGGAGGCCCAGTGGTGAGCCGGCGATGAGATGGACCAGGGCGGTCATCCCCCACCCCAGGGCCAGACTGCCCACGATGGCCACCGGCATCCCCGACGCGTTGACCACCGCGGCCAGGGCCAGCAGGCCGATCGCCGACTCGATGGTGCGCTGCAGCCACCGGCTCAGGTAGGGCAGGGCGGCGGTGGCCACGGCGGCGGTCACCGCCACGCGGGCCACCGGGTACGACAGGTTGAAGTTCTCGAGGGATGGGTCGGGGGGACGCCCGCCCGTGGGCCCCACCAACTCCCCGACGATCAGGCATCCGACCCACGCCATGGCGCCGGAGAGAGCGACGTCACGGATGGCCGACCAGCGTCGCGAAACGAGGGTCATCGCCCCGATCACCACCACGACGCCGACCGAGGCGACCCACCAGATCACCGAGACGAGCCACTTGATCCCGTTGGGAGCGGAGGACATCGTGGTGGCGATGGTGTCCTCGGCGTTCGAGTTGGCCCTGATCACCAACCAGCACAGCAGGACGGCGACGACGGCAGCACCGAGACGGACGATGTCGGTGCCCCGCCGGCGGGTCTGACCATCGCCGACCGGGGCGAAGACGATGGAACGCCATGGCCGGTTGCCCCGCCGGTCCGGCGCCGGGTCGCTCCGGTCCACGCTGGCCGGGAGGGAGCTCGGAGCCGACGCGGTGGGTTGGGCCGTCATCTGGGCGCCCCCGCCCCGGGGCCGGCTCCCCGGGCACTGGTGGGTCGTCGGGTCATCGCGGTCTGAACACTAGGACGTGGCCTCCACCGGCTCCGGGATCCGGAGCCGTGCCGTGGGCCGGACCTACCCGGCGGCGGAACCCAGGAAGGCGGCGTCTCCGAAGGAGAAGATGCCGCCGTCGGAGGCCACCAGCCAGTAGCCCCGGCCGAGGTCGGCCGACGCCATGCCCACCACCGGCTCGGCCAGGGCGATATTCCCGGTCGACCCGTGGAAGGTGGCGTCGCCGAACGAGAAGATGCCCCCGTCGGAGGCGACCTCCCAGTAGCCCTTGCCGTCGGGGGTGGCGGCCATGCCCACCACCGGGCGGTTGAGGGTGGTCCCGCCCATGGATCCGTAGAAGGTGGCGTCGCCGAACGAGAAGATGCCCCCGTCGGAGGCGACCTCCCAGTAGCCCTTGCCGTCGGCGGTGGCGGCCATGCCCACCACCGGGCGGTTGAGGGTGGTCCCGCCCATGGATCCGTAGAAGGTGGCGTTTCCGAACGAGAAGATGCCCCCGTCGGAGGCGACCTCCCAGTAGCCCTTGCCGGCGGGGGTGGCGGCCATGCCCACCACCGGCCGGTTGAGGGTGGTCCCGCCCATGGATCCGTAGAACGTGGCGTTTCCGTAACTGAAGAGACCGCCGTCGGCGGCAACCAGCCAGTAGCCCTTGCCGTCAGGGGTGTCGGCTGTGCCCACCACGGGTTGGGCGAGGGGGAGGCCGTTGGCGGCACCCAGGAACCCCGCATCTCCGAAGACGGCCACGGCGCCGTTGCTGCCGGCCAGGCGGTAACCGGCCCCGCGCGGGGTGGCGGCCATCCCCACCGCCGGTCCGCCCAAGGAGGCGTCGGTGGTGAACCAGTCGGACTTGAGCCCCAGAGCGACGGCGAAGGCGTCGCCGGTCAGCGAGACGTCGTGGTCGGAACCGACCAGGGTCATCGCCGTGACCCGCCCTCCCCAGTCGCCGTCGCCGTCCCGGGCGGTGATGTCGACCGACACCAGGGTGCCCAAGCTGGGCCAGGTGGCCTCGATGGTCGACACCGGTATGGACGCCGTCCAGGTGTGATTGGGGTTGCAGGCTCCGGGGACACAGACGCTGTCCCCGGCGTCCGGAACCGCGGGGAAGGTGCCCGGAGCCGTGTACCCCCCCGTCGAGGCCGAGTACTGGGTGGCGGCCACGGCCCCACTCGGGAACTCCATGACCTTGCCGGCCGTGTCGGACACGGCCAGATCGGTGAGGGCGCTCTCGTTGAGGGTTCCGCGGTAGGTCTGGCAGTCGAGATCACAGGTGTCCGCGTACCCCCCGTATGAGCCGAGTCCGGCCATCACGTACGAGCGGGCCGCGACGGCCTGGGCCTCGAGCTCCTGGAACCCCCACGGCTGGCCCTGCGGACCAGGCTGGCCGAGTGATCCCCATCCGGCCGGAGACTCGTTGGGAACGACCCCCGAGACGTACTGCTCGAGGGGAACGATGTTGACGGTCCGGGCCGCGCCGGCCGAGTTGAAGACGGCCTCGATCGATCCCCGGACGGTAAGGTTGCCCCCTCCCTGGCACAGCTGGAGCGCTCTCGTCGCCGTTGCCGGGTCGCCGAGGCCGGGGTTGGCTCCCGGGCTGGCGGTAGGATCGGACACGTCGGACCGAGTGGGCGTGGCCGGCCATGGACCGCCGCAGCCGGAGCCCACCCAGACGTTCCAGCGACCGCCGCCGGCCGGGCTCATCTGGACTGCCTGGCCCGCTGCGACATCCAGCCCGGCGACGGTGAACGGGGACCCCGAGGTCACGATCACCCCGTTCCCGTCGTTCTCGGTGAGTGCCACCCGGACGGTGGTCGTCACCTGGGCCGGGGCGAGGTTCGCCAGGGTTGTCCCCCCGTAGTAATGGGCGACGATCGACTGGTAGCCGGTGCCGGCCAGGGCGTAGCCGAGTGCCCCCCACTGGCCCATACCGTGCCCGTGCCCGTAGCCGTGCCCCTCGAGCGTCACCGTCGCCGCCGGGTAGGCCGACGCCGGGGACGAGGGGACGATGGCGCCCAGGGCGGCGGCGGCCACGACCACGGTCATCGACAGCAAGGCGATGGCCCAGCGGGCGCGCCCCCCGGACTGGTTCGTGCTCCTCATGCCCACCACTGTCTTCAGTCGACCCCTACCGCCTGGCTCACGAAGACCTGTGGCATCGACCCGTAGAAGGGCGCGGTCCCGAAGGAGAAGATGCCGCCGTCGGCCGCCACCAGCCAGTAGCCGTTGCCACGGTTGGAGGCCATCCCCACCACCGGCTGGTCGAGAGGCTGGCCACCCATGGAGCCGTAGAACTTGGCATCCCCGAAGGCGAAGACACCGCCGTCGGCGGCCACGAACCAGTAACCGCCTCCTCCCGGGGTGGCCGTCATGCCCACCACCGGCTGGTTGAGGGTGATGTTTCCGGTCGACCCGTAGAAGCCCGCGTCACCGAAGGCGAAGATGCCCCCGTCCGAGGCGACCAGCCAGTACCCGCGGCCGTCCGGGGTACTGGCCATGCCCACCACCGGTTTGTTGAGGGCGATGTTGCCGGTCGAGCCGTAGAAGCCCGCGTCACCGAAGGCGAAGAGACCGCCGTCGGAGGCGACCAGCCAGTACCCGCGGCCGTCCGGGGTGGCGGCCATGCCCACCACCGGCCTGTTGAGGGCGATGTTGCCGGTCGAGCCGTAGAAGCCGGCGTCACCGAAGGCGAAGATGCCGCCGTCGGAGGCGACCTCCCAGTAGCCCTTCCCGTCCCCGGTGGCCGCCATCCCCACGATGGGCCGGTTCAGAGGGCTGCCCCCCATCGAGCCGTGGAAGGAGGCGTTCCCGAACGCGAACAGCCCTCCGTCCGAGGCCACGTTCCAGTACCCCTTGGCGTTGCCCGTCGGGGCCATGCCGACGATGGGCTTGTTGAGATGACCCGGGGCCGGCTGGCTCAGCCATCCGGTCAGCTGGGGGTTCTGATGGAACATCGGCCATGCCCGCTTGCCCAACCCATGTCCCTTCGACCCCGAGATCTCGTAGTGCTGGATGACGCCGGCGTTCTGGTTGTTGTACCCGGCGATGGTGATGCCGATGGTCCCGTTGGGATCGACGGTGACCATGGGCGAGTTCTGCAGGCCGATGTCGGGTCCGCCCAGCGTGGCCACCACCTGCGCGCTCCGGCCGTCGTAGATGACCAGGCCGTTGGAGGTGGGGACGAGCACGTCGTTGTAGCCGGCCCCGGTGAGGTCGGCCGTGACGATGCCACCGATGATCGTGCCCGAGGTGGCCTGGGGCCATCCTGGCATCGGAGCACCGTTGGATCCGTTGAGGGCCCACACCAACCCTCCCGAACCGGTGTCGGCGCCTTCCAGGACCTCGACGTTCCCGTCGCCCTCGATGTCACCGATGGCCGGGCTGCCGGTCGTGGTACCGCCCAGGTTGGAGCGCCACACGATGCCGCAGGATGAATCGGCCCCGAACAGTGTGTCGGTGTCCGACGCTCCCGGGTAGTACGACCCGGTCCCGAAGGCGATGCCCGTCTGCCCGCCGGCCAGGAAGTTGCCCACCGCGGGTGAGGAGTCGACGGTCTGGTCGGTGTTGTAGTCGCAGATGAGATTCCCCCCGGCCCCGATCACGCGCAGGTGGCCGCCGGCGGTGTAGGTCTGGCCGTAGGCCAGACCCGGCGAGGAGTCCCCGCCTTCGACGACTTCGGTCTGTCCGTTGCCGTAGAGGTCGGCCAACGACGGCGTGGCGAAGCCGCTGTCCGCGGTGAAGAAGGGCCATCCGGGCAGGATCGATCCACTGCCGGCGTTGAACGCGTACTCGTCCTGACCCAGGGACGGCGCCACCACCGAGGTCACCCCGTTGAGACTCCCCACCGCCATCGACGCCTGCACACCATGGAGCCCGTTGGGATCCGGGGCGTTCTGGCCCCACACCTCGGTTCCCGAACTGTCGAAGGCGTAGTAGCCCCCCACCCCGGGATTGGCAGCATTGCCGGCGCCGACGAAGACGTCGTCGGTGCCCTTGCCGTCCGGGGTCACCGACGGCGTCGAGTCGATCGGAGCACCGCCGGTGTGAGCCGGCCAGCCGCGTACCGCCGAACCGTTGTCCAGGTGGAATGCCCAGAGGTTGCCGGAACGGTCGCCGACCACCACCGACGGTCCCCCACCGTCCAAGGTGGCCACCGATGGCGAGCTTTCGGCGATGGGACCGCCGGCGTCCGGCAGCGTCTGCTGCCAGGTCAGGGATATGGGCAGCGCCGCGTGGGCCGTGGGTCCTGCGGCCGAAGCCGGTTGCGCGTGGGCCACACTCCCCATCAGAGCACCGGCGGTGCCGAGGACGAGGGCCACTCCGAGGACGGTGATTCGACCGGGATGGGTCCTGATCCGATGAGCTCCGACCGTCCCGTCGGCACCTGGCACTTCGTTCATACGGACGCTCCCCTACCTCGAAATCGGTTTGTGGTGCGGATGGCCCGGGCTCTGACGGGCGGACAACGTCCACCATCGGTTCGAGCTTGTGCGCATCAACACCCCATGTATCGGCCGTTCGGCAGCACAACTGAACCGGGAGTGCGTCTTCGGGTGGGTATGTCCTGTCGGGTCCCGGTCCCTCGCTACCCTGAGCCATGGCCTCCGCCCCCCACGGCGTCGAGCTGGTAGCGCCCCGGCCACCGGTTGGAGCACCCCCGCCCATGACCCGCATGGAGCGGCGCCGCGCGGCCCGAGGGCCGCGGTTCGCGGCCATGCCGTGGATCATCACCGCCGTCACGCTGGCCCTTCGCCTCCTGACTGCGGCCACCGGGCCGACCGACTGGGACTCGGCGCAGTACGCCGCGGCCGTCGGGCACTTCGACGTCACCCACGGCCAACCCCAACCCCCGGGGTACTGGCTCTACGTCATGGCCGGACGACTCATCCACCAGGTCTCGGGGTTGGGAACCATCCACAGCCTGGTCCTGGTGTCCGCAGTGGCCTCGGCGGTAGCGGCCGGCCTCACCACAGTGGCCGGACGGGACCTCGGTGGGGCGTGGGTCGGGCTGGCGGCCGGGCTGGTGGTGGCCAGCTCACCGTTCGCCTGGTTCAACGGCTCGATCGTCGCCACCTACTCCTTCGACATGGTCGGCTGCTCGTTGCTGGTCATCCTGGCCTGGCGGGCCCGTCCGGGCAGCTGGCACGGCGTCGCTGCAGTGGTCGCCCTGGGTCTGCTGGCCGGATTCCGCCAATCCATGGTCCAGTCCTTCACGATTCTCGCCCTCATCCCGGTGGCGGCGTCGACCCGCCGGTGGGGACGGTTGGGTCTGACCATCGCCGCCGGCGCGGCTGCGGTGGCCGTCTGGCTGATCCCCATGTCCCTGAGCCAGGCCGGCGGTTTCAGCGCATGGCTCCGGGCCACCCGGATCGAGGCAACCGGTGCCGCCCAGGCCACGTCGGTGCTGGATCATGCGGCCGGTGGGGGTACCAACCTCGGAACGTTCGCCGCGTTCACCACGGTGGCCCTGGGGCCACTGGTCCTGGTGGCTCTCCTGGCCGGCGTGGCGCTCGGATTCCGTCGGCTGATTCGCGGGGCCGGCGGGCCGGGCGCCGGGGTCGAGGGGCGCGACGGTGTGGGCGGGTGGAGGCGCCCCTGGTATCAGGGGCGCACAACCATCCTCGGTGCCGCCATCGTCCCTCCGGTGCTGCTGGTGGCCCTCGTGCAGTTCGCCAAAGGGGGGTATCTGCTCGCCTACCTCCCTGCCGCGGTCATCGCGATGCTCCTGCCCCTCGGCGCGCTCAACCGACGATCGAGCGAGGCCGGCCGGCCGCCCCGCGTGGCACTGGCGATGACCTCGCTCGCCGTCGTTGTGATCGTCGCCCTGGGCGCCCAACGCTTCCTGGCCGGGGAGGGGGTGCTGCCCGCGCGCGAGGTGGCGCCGTCAGGCGCGCTGTGGTTCGACCAACCGCGCTATCAGGCTCCCTATGCGGATACGCGGCAGGCGATCCGGGAGGCGGATGCAGACGACACCGCGCTGAAGGCCCTCGGGCCGTCGGTGGTTGCCAGCCGTGACGTGGTCGTGTTCGACACCCTCGACGGTGGCCAGAACATCTACCGGAACGCCGGGTGGGCGCTTCCCGGCGACCGTATCGCCCTGATCCAGCCGGGCCGGGTCGTCTACAACCAGCTGCACGGCGCCTTGTACTACACCTCGACCACGACGGTGGCTGTCGGGCCCTCCGGATCGGTCATCCTCGTCGCCTCACCCTCGCTGCCCGGTCTGGCCTCGCTCACCGCACGGATCATCGTCCTCCCGGTGGCCACCGCCCCGACGATCGGCGGCTACAGGGTCTGGCGGGTCCTCCCGGGCACCGCAATCCTCGGCGTCCGGGTGGTGGCGACAAGTGGTCGGCGGCCGCTCGGGACCGGAATCTGACTAGGCAGTTGCGGCCACGGATTCGACGAAGGCGGCGTAGCGGTCGATGACCCGGGGCCATCGGAACCAGCGGTCGACGTAGGCCCGGCCCCGCCCTCCGAGCCGGGCCCGGAGTCCCTCGTCCCGGTAGAGGCGGTCCACCACCGCTTCGAACTCACCGAAGCCGGCGAAGCTCAGACCAGCCCCGGATCGCCGGCAGTGCTCGACGGTCGCCGCACAGCCGGCATTGACCACCACCGGCGTGCCCGCGCTCCACGATTCGGCGATGACAAGGGAGAACGCCTCCCACGGGGACGGTGACACGAGGGCTATGGCCCCGTGGAGGAGCGCCCACTTCTGCCGCTCCGACACCGGACCCACGACGTCGATGTCCGGATGTTCCGCGGGCGCATCGACCACCGGTCCGGCCAGGACCAGCCGGAGGGGACCGGGATGGCGCTGCTTGTAGGCCGAGAACAGCTCGACCAGCAACCAGGTGCCCTTGTTCCGGTCGACCCGGCCCAGGCACACCAGGTAGGGATCACCGGCGCGGCTCGGCAAGGACGCCAGGCCGGCGGCTGGCGCGTCGGGTGCGTCTTCGCCGCAGGCGTCTGGCCCGTCTCCCGGATCGTCCACACCGAGGCCGAGGAGGAGCTGACGATGGCTGGCCACCGGAAATCTTCCCTGGACGAGATCCCGCTCGGCCGCGGTCTGGAAGACCAGCCCGTCGGCGGACCCGAACACCCGCCCGAAGACCGGCAGGCGGAGCGCGGGTTCATCGTGGGCGGCCGGATGCAGGATGGTCGGCACCCTGGCCCGGTCGATGAGACGAACCGTGGGGTAGTACAGGTACGGATAGAAGATGAGGGCGTCGGCTTCCGAGTGGAGCGCGGCATCGACCAGGTCGGGCAGCACCGGCCCCTGGAGGTCGATCCACCGCTCCGCATCGGCCAGTGAAGCCCGGCCCGGGTCGGCGAGCAGCGACGCGGAAAAGGGATGGAACGACGGGTCGCGCCCGGCCCGCGCAGCGAAGCGCACCACCCGCACCCCGTTGATGACCTCCTCCCCCGGCGGGACCACCTCGGCCCAGGTGACGAAGTCCTGGGCGCAGCCGGTGAGGACCTCGACCTCCCATCCCTTGCCTTCCACCAGGTGCTCGGCCAACGCACGGGCCGCCGTCTCGGCGCCGCCGATGATCGTCGGGCCGTACCGGGGCACGACGAACGAGACTCTCATCGGACGCGGCGGCGCGGCACCGCAGCCACCGTCACGCGGCGCAGGCTGCCTCGAGCGCGGACGCGAACTCGTCCTTGACCCGGGGCAGGGCGAAGGAGGTCACACGCTCACCGGCCGCCGCGGCCAGCATCGAGCGAAGCTCGGGGTCTCGGACCACCCGGTCGATGGCTGCCGCCACCCGGACCGGCTCCTTGTTGGGGAGGATCAACCCGGCCCCTTCCACCGTCTCGGGTACCGCGGTGTTGGTGTACGCCACGATGGGGAGCCGGTGGTACATGGCCTCCAGCAGCGGGACACAGAACCCTTCATGGTTGGAGAGGCAGACGAAGGCGTCGGCGGCGGCGTAGTACGCGATCAGCTCCTCGTGGGACACCGAACCGGCGATCTCGACGGCGTCGCCCAGCTCGAGTTCCTCGGCGAAGCGCACCACGGCGGCGCGGTACTCGTCGCTGATGGCTCCCCCAACCAGGTGCAGACGGGCATCGGGGTCGTACAGACGCCGGTAGGCGGCGAGGGCCTTGACCAGGTCGTGTTGGCCCTTGTGGGGCGAGACCTTCCCCACGAACAACAGGTCCGCTCCGCCGCGCTCCTTCTGGGCGGCCAGCCGGCCGGTCAGGACCGGGTCGGGCGACCCGTCGAAACCGTCCAGGTCGATGAGGAGGGGCACGGTCTTCGTCGAGCGGTAGCCCGCCGCTTGCAGCTCGCGCTCGTTGAAGGCGGAGTCCGCGATGGCGAATTCGGTCACCGGGGCGAGGTCCCGAAGCTGGGCGCGGCCCCACCGGACCTCTTCGCCCACCGCGGGTATCCACCCCTCGATGAGATCCGCCGGGGTGATGTTGTGATAGTTGACGAACTTCCGCTCGGCCCGCTCGCGGAAGATGTCGGCCACCCCGCTGCCGATGGACAGCTGGTAGAGCAGCACCCGGCCGGCCGGCGACCGGTCACCCAGACGGGTGACGGGGAACCCGAACTCCAGCCGGTCGGCGGTGGCGTTGCCGTAGTAGATGTCGGACTGGTATCCCCGGGTCCGCAGTAGGTCGCGCAACTGCACCACATGACCACCGATGGCATCCCGACTGGCCAATGAGGGGATGACCTGATCGATGCGGTCCACTGTCACGAAGCGTTCTCTTCCCAACCGGCCAAGGGGCCGAAGTCGGTGCCCACCGCCGGCACTTCGCCGGTCAGGCCGGTGGAGCGGAGTCGGAAACTGACATCGAGGGGAAGGCGGACCCGGCCGGTGGTGCGGCCCGGGTTGGCCACCTCGAACTGGGTCACCTGGTCCTTCAAGTCGAAGATGGCTGTGTCGGTGGTGCTCTTGACCCCCACGCTGACCGTGTAGGTCCCGTCGAGGAGGGGGATGTCGGGGAAGTCGAACTTGACGACGCCCCCGCCTTCGGGGATCTCGACGGCACAGGCCGGGTCGTCGGGATCGGAGGCGAAGACCACCTCGTTCTTGTCGTCGTAGATGGCGATAGTGGCCATGCCGTTGGGCACCGGTGCCAGGCTGTCCACGTCAGCGGTGATGGTCAGCGACTCGCCCGGGTACATGTGGGTACGCGAGCCGCTTCCGCCGTGCTCGGCCTGGACCGTCCCGATGGCCAGCACGTTGCCCTCGAGGCCCCCCGACTCCGAATGCTCGAGCGTACCCACCCCGAGCAGGTCGGCCAGATAGACCCTGATGGCCTCGCCGGGTTCGTCGACGGTGATCACCCGTCCGTGGTTCATGACCATGGCCCGTTCGCAGTTCTGCCGGATGGTGTCGGGACCGTGGCTGACCACCACGATGGTCCGGCCTTCGCGCTGGAACCGCTTCACATGGTCGAGGCACTTGCGCTGGAAGGCGGCGTCCCCGACGGCCAGCACCTCGTCGACCAGCAGCACGTCCGGTTCGACGTTGACGGCCACCGCGAACCCGAGTCGGACGTACATGCCAGACGAGTAGAACTTGACCTGGTTGTCGATGAACTCCTCGAGCTCGGCGAAGGCCACGATGTCGTCGAACCGCTTCTCGATGTCGGCGTGGGACAGTCCGAGTAGCGACCCGTTGAGGAAGATGTTGTCCCGACCGGAGAGATCGGGCTGGAAGCCGGCCCCCAGCTCCAACATGGCGGCCAGGCTGCCCCGCACCCGGATCTCTCCGGTGGTGGGCTTGAGGATGCCGGCCACGCACTTGAGCAGCGTCGACTTGCCGCACCCGTTGCGGCCGAGGATGCCGAATGTCTCCCCCTGGTTGATGTCCACGTTGACGTCCTGCAGTGCCCAGAAGGGAGTGAAGGGCATCTTGCCGCCGTGGATGACCCGCTCCTTCAACGAGGTGTGCTTCTCACTGTAGAGGCGGAACTGCTTGGAGATGTCCTTGATCTCGATGGCAACGCCCATCCGGTCAGAGCTCCTCGGCGAAGTTGCCCTCGAGCCGGCCGAAGACGATGAGAGCCAGGACGAAAAGACCGATGCTCAACACCAGCACTGCAGCCATCATCCCGGCGTAGACACCCACTCCCCAGGTCGGAAGGACGTGGTAGATCTGCGGAGTCGGCGGTCCTCCCTTCGGATTGGGCGCCAGATAGGTGTACTGGGTCCGACCGTAGATGGCCCGCTGGAAGGTCATCACCACCGGAGTCATCGGGTTGGCCAGGTACACGTACTGGAGCCAATTCAGCGACGGGTGGGCCTTGTTGTGGCCGGACAGGAAGATGGTTCCGTAGGTGTAGACGATGGAGGTGAACCAGAACCAGGCCATCAACAACACCTCGGTCAGGTGCTGGGTGTCGCGCAGGTAGACGTTGACCGCCGACAGGAAGATGGACAGCGCCCCGGTGAAGACCAGCATGGCCGCCAGGGCCAGAGGGAGGACGGCCACGAAGGTGAAGTCCGGCTTGATCCCGAAGAGGAGCAGGGCGAGGACGAGCACCACCACCTGGATGAAGAAGAGGATCAGGTTGACTCCGACCACCGAGAGGGCCAGCAGCTCGCGGGGGAAGGCCACCTTCTTGACGATCCCCGCCTTGCCCACCACCACCGAGGTGGCCCCCATGGCCGACCCGTTGAACAGGTTCCAGGCCAGCAGGCCGGCGAACAGCCAGATGGCGAAGTTCGGCTGGTGGTTCCGGGCGATGATCTTGAAGACCACGTAGTAGATGGCCAGCACCAGGGCCGGGTTGAGCATCGACCACGCATAGCCGAGCACCGAGTCCTTGTACTTGACCTTGAGCTCGGTCCGCACGAGGAGCATGAGCAGGTCTCGGTTGATCCAGAGGTCCTTGAGCCTCCGCCCGAGCTGGACCTTCCCGTTGACGACGGTGATCCGGTCGTGACTCTGACCGGGGACGAAACGGGTGCTCCCCCCGATGGTCGAGACCTCCTCCGGCTCGCCAGGAGCGGGGCGCTCGATGCTCAGGCTCACTGGCTGGAGGCCCCCGCGCCAGCCGTCGGTACGTCCATGGCGTCCTTTTGGATCACCTCGTCGATGAAGCCGTACTCGCGGGCCTCCTCAGCCGTGAACCAGCGGTCGCGGTCCGAGTCCGCCTCGATGCGCTCGACCGGCTGACCGGTATGGAAGGCGATCCGCTCCGCCATCATCCGCTTCAGGTAGATGATCTGTTCGGCCTGGATGGCGATGTCGGAGGCCTGTCCCTGCATCTGGCCCGAGGGCTGGTGCATGAGGATCCGGCTGTGGGGAAGGGCGAAACGCTTGCCCGGTGTGCCCGCGCAGAGCAGGAACTGTCCCATCGACGCGGCCAGGCCGACGCAGATGGTGCGCACGTCGCAGCGCACGTACTGCATGGTGTCGTAGATGGCCAGGCCGTCGGTCACCGAGCCGCCCGGCGAATTGATGTAGACGGCGATGTCCCGCTCCTGGTTTTCGGCTTCGAGCAGGATGAGCTGCGAGCAGACCAGGTTGGCGGTGTTCTGGTCGATGGCCGAACCGATGAACACGATCCGCTCCTTCAACAGTCGCTGGAAGATGTCGGATCCGGGACCCACTTCGGTACCGTTTTTCATCTCGGGTCCAGGGGCGTGCGGAAACGGTTGACGAGGGTCTTCCATGTGGGCAGAGCCTAGTGGGTCGGGCCTTCCGGTGGACGCAGGCTGCCGGGTCCCCCGACTCAGCGGACGGCCGCCACCCGGCCCGAAACGCCCTGCACGGCCTCGACCAACCGGTCCCCCGCACGCTCGAGACCCATGGCCCCGAACCTGGCCCTCCCGGCGACGACCAGCCGATCCCGCTGGTCAGGGTGGCCCATGAGCCTGGACACCGCCCCCGCCACCTGCCGCGGGTGCTTGTGTTCGAGCAGCACCCCGGCCCCGTCGAGCACCTCGCTGACGGCCCCGGCGTCGAAGGCCACGATGGGCAGCCCCTGGCCCATCGCCTCGACCAACGGCACGCCGAACCCCTCGTGGTCGGAGAGCATGACCAGCACGTCCGCGGCCCGGTAGTACGCGGCCAGTGCGGCGTCGGTGATGCCGGTGACGAACTCGACCGAATCGGCCAGGCCCAGCGATGCTGCGTAGCTCCGGAGGGCGGCGGCGTAGGCCGGCTCCGACGGAGCCCCCACCAGCGTGAGGTGCGCGTCGGGGTCGGTCGAGCTCCGGGCCACGAAGAGAGCGGCGATGGTCTCGTGGTGGGCCTTGTTCGGAGCCAGCCGACCCACCGACAGCCACCGGTGCCCGCGGCCCGGGACGCGGGTGGACAGCCGCTCGAGGAGGTCCGGGTCAGGTTCGGCCGGCGGGACGGCGATATTGGCCACGGGGATGACGGTGGTGTCGGTACATCCGGCCTCGTGCAGCTCACGCTCGTCGAACCGCGACACGGCGATGCCGAGCGCGGCCCGGGGCGCCAGATGGTCCAGTTCGAGCTGGGCCCCGACCTGGAGCCTGGTGATCCCGTTGTTCCACGGTCCGAAGAACGTCGCCGGGGTGATGCTGTGGTAGTTGATCACCACCGGTTCGGGCCGCGCCGCCAACCAGCGGGCCATCACCGACTCGGTGGCGAACTGATAGACGAGCACGTCGCCCGGTTCGCACTCCGTCTCGTAGTCGAGATAGTTGCGAGTCTCGTCGGCGGTGACCGGATCGGGTAGCTCGGAGTAGATCCTCGAAGTGACCCCGGCCGACGCCAGCCGGTCCCGAAGGACGAGCGTGTGCTCCCCCACCGCGTCGTGTCGGTGGAGCATCGGGACGAAGAGGTGGACGCCGCTCACGGCGACCACCTGGCCACCACCGCGTGGACCACGCCCGCAGTGGGCCGGTACCAATCGACCTCGGCCGCCCCCGAACGGTGCAACAAGAACCTCCAGGTCTCGGGGTGGAGGGGGCGTCCCGGGGCCAGGTCCCGGGCTGGGGGCGACAGGCTCCCGGACCAGGCCGACTGGTCGGCAACCAGCACGACGATGGTCCCGCCGGGAACAACGACCCGGACCGACTGCTCGAGCAGTCCGAGCTGGCCGCCCAGGTCGAGACGGTCGACACAACCGACAAGCACGACACCGGCGGCACTGGCGTCGGGCATCGACTTCAGACGGGGACCGACCTCGGAGAACACGACGTCCTCCGCCTGCCCAACCCCGCCGGCTGCCATCATCGACCGCCAAGCCGCCGCGCCTCTGGGCTCCACGCCGACGACCTTGCGACCCGCACCCCTCAGCGCGCCGAGCAGGGCACCGTCACCGGACTCGCCCACGACGATCGGAGCGTCCGGATCGGGTGGACCCAGCCACGTGTCGACCACCTCCGCCCACTCGCCCGGATCGGGGCTCGGACCCGGCCACTCTGCCGTCTCGAGCCCGAGCGGGTCGATCCTCCCCTCGAGCGCCTCCACTCGAGCCGCCAGGTAGCGCAGTGCGTCCCACACGGCCAGGTTGACGGCCCCGGCAGCTCGCTCGGCGGCGGAGCGCGCGTCGGCGGCCAGGATGTCGGCCATGACACCGGCCACGTCGCCGACGAAGCGCTGCCCGATACGGGCCGAACGGCCCCGCTCCCAGAGATCGTCGGGTAGGCCCGTCCAGGGACTGCCGCCTTCACCCGAGTCGGCATCGGGGTGCTCGATCCGGCGCATGGCGTCGTCGAATCCCCACCGGAGCCCGCCTTGTGGGCTCAGACGGTCGAATGCGGCCAACAGTTCCCGCTCACCGGCAGACACATCTTCGGTGACGGCCTCCGCGCCCCCGCCCGGCTCGCCGGCCGTTCCGGGTACGGCGCCACCTGCGGGCTCTGCGCCCTCAGTGGGCTCGGCGGGCTCGGGCATCACGCCTTCATCTTTCCCGAACGTACTCGGGTCCGCCGACCTCGAGGGCCAGTCGGCGGGACCTGACCGGTGCTCGACGACCACGGGCCACCATCCCTTCGAGGAACCCGAGGTACCGGTCGATGATCGAGGGCCACCGGTAGTAGCGGGCCGTGTAACGGCCGCCTGCGGCCGCCAGAGCGGTCCGTAGATCCCGATCGGAGGTCAACCGATCGACGGTCACCTCGAAGGAGCGGTAGGAGTCGAACCAGAGGCCACCACCCGACCGTCGGCAATGCTCCATGGTGGCCGCGCAGGAGGCGTTGACCAAGACGGGGATCCCCACCGTCCACGCCTCGAGAAGCACCAACGAGAACGACTCGTAGGCCGACGGCATCACCATGGCGTCGGAGCCGGCCAGGATGTCCCACTTATCGGCTTCGGACACCGTGCCCGTCACGACGATGTCCGGGTGCTCGGGTGCCTTGTCCGAGACGGGTCCGACAAAGGCGAGGGCGAGATCGCCCGGGTGCCGTTCCTTGTACCGCTCGAAATACTCCGCCAGCATTCCGCAGCCCTTGTGCTCGTCCACGCGGCCGAGGTAGCAGAGATAGGGCCGTTGGCCGATGCCGAGCAGGTCGCCTCCGCGCCGACCTGCCCCGGCCGGCTCGTTGACACCGAGCCCGAGGACGATCTGCGGTCGCGCCCCGATGCCGAAGACGTGCTCCATCAGGCCCCGTTCGGCCTGGGTGTGGTAGACGAACCCGTCGACGTCCCGGAAGCTCTGGCGGAACGCCGAGAGATAGATCGCCGGCTCGTCGTGGGCCGCCGGGTGGAGGACCGTCGGGACCCGGGACACCGCGATGGCGTCCACCGTGGTGGCGAACAGGTACGGGTAGCAGGCCACCACGTCGGCGTCGGTGGTGGCGACAGCATCGACCAGGTCCGGGCACATCGGGCCGTTGAGCGCCACCCACCGACGGGACTCGGCCAGAGACGCCGTCGTCGGCGACACCCTGAGCCTCCCGTCGAGCTTGAAGTAGTCGAGCAGCCGCCGGCTGGCCGTCGGGAAGCGGTGCACGGTGACCCCGTTGAGGACGGAGGTTCCGGGAGGCTCGGTGTTCTCCCATGTCAGATGGTCGAGCGCGCAGCTGGTCAACACCTCGACCTCGCAACCGGGCCGCAGGCACAGTCGCTCGGCCAGCATCCGGGCCGCAGCCTCGGCGCCGCCGATGACCTCGACACCGTAGCGGGGCGTCACGAAGGTGAGCTTCACGCGCCGACCGCCTGGCCCCGGGCCACCCCGGTGAGCACCTCGACGAACTTTCGACGGTTCGCGGACAGCGAGAAGGCGTCGAGGCGCCGGTGTCCATCCGATATCAGGCGTTCGGCCAGGGCGGGGTCACGCCGCACGCGGTCGACGGCCGCGGCCACCGCGCTGGGTCGGTTGGAGTCGAGCAGGAGACCAGCCGAACCGACGGTCTCCGGCACCGCTCCGGCGGCGAAGGCCACGATGGGGAGTCCGGAACGCATCGCCTCGAGGAGCGGGATGCAGAAGCCCTCGTGCTCCGAGAGGCAGACGAACACGTCGGCATCGGCGTACCACGCGGCGAGTTGTGCGTCCGAGAGATGCTCCCCGTGTCGGACTGCGTGGGCCACGCCCAGCTCTTCGGCCAGCGAGAACACCGCTTCCGCGTAGGACTCGGTCACGGCCGGTCCCACCAGGTGGAGCCGGGCGTCGGGGTCATACCATCGCCGGTAGAGCCAGAGCGCCTCGACCAGGTGGTGCTGGGTCTTGTTGGGGGAGATCCGCCCCACGAACAGGAGCACCGTCCCCGACCGGTGATCGGCGGCCAGCCGGGCCGACTCCGCCTCGTCGACACCGGTCCGGTGTCCGTCCATCTCGACCAGGATGGGAACGACGGTGGTGGCCGGGCAGCCGAGCCGCCGAAGACCGTTTGCGTTGAAGGTCGAGTCGGCGATCCCGAGCGTGGCCACGGGCGCGAGCTCCGCCGCCTGGCGCAGGGCCAGGGCCACCTTCTCGCTGGTGTGGTCCTCCCAACCCTCGTAGAAAGAGGGGGGCGTGATGTTGTGGTAATCGAGGACGAGCGTCTCCGGCCTGGTCAGCAGGAACTCCGCCACCGGCGACGCCGTGCTCAGCTGATACAGCAGGATGTCCCCCGGTCTGGCCCGCTCCGGGTACCGCTCGAAAGAGGTGGCCTGGTCCTTGAGCTCGTCATGGGCCGCCTCCACGTAGATGTCCGACTCCCAGCCCTCGCGGCGCAGGGTGTCACGCAGTTCGAGTGTGTGGTCGCCGGTGGCATCCCTCGGGAGCAGCGCGGGGACGAACTGGTGGACGGCCGTCACCGCTCCCGTACGGCGACCAAGAGGTACTCGCCCGACCCCAGGACGAGTGCGTTGACGGCGTCGATGGCGGCGTTGATCGCCCCGGCATCCGGGTTCGACGATCCCACCCGGTCCAGTTGTCTCTCGTCGCCTCCCCAGGTGACGGCGGCAGGTCCGAACCCCGCCCGGGCCAACAGGTGATCCCACGTCTCCGCATGCAGCGGCCGCCCCGGAGCCAGGTCACTGACCAGGTGAGAATTTCCCGTCATCCACGACTCCGGGGTGGCCGATTGGATCACCAGCACGCCGTCGACAGCCAGGCGCGACGTGGCCAGCGTCACCAGCCGGTCCCGCTGGTTGGGATGGAGCCACTGGATCGAGCCGCTCAGCACGATCCCCGAGAGGGCCTCGTCGGCGACCACCTCGAGATGGCCGAGCACCGATTCGGCTCTCACGTCGAGGCCCCGCTCCACGGCCGGCTCGATGAGCGACTCGGTGGGGTCAACGCCATAGGCGTCGACGCCGGCCGCCCTCAACGCTCCGACCAGGCTCCCGTTGCCGCACTCGGCGTGCAGCACCCGTCCGATCACCCCGGTCAGGGCGGCCACGGCCTGCCCCGACCACCAGCTCGAACCCGGATCGACCTCGGGCCAGGCACTGGCCGGCAGTTCGGGGGTCCGTTGCGCCTCCACCGAGGCTTCGAGGTCCTCCACGTGGTCGACGACCACGTGGAACATGCGGGACACGGCCCACGCGAATTTGACGATCTGGTGGACGATGAACCCGATGTACCAGCCCATCGTTTTGCGGATCAGGCGTTTGACGAAGCTCCCCACCACCTTTTGGGACTCGGTGGGAACGGCCACGTCCACGTACGCCGACCCGTCCACCAGGGCCAGCGTCTCTCTCAGCCGCGCCCGACCGTGCAACCCGACCGGTGAGAACTCGAGGAACAACTCGTCCAGTTCGCGTTCGAGACCGGCCGGGAGATCGCCGGAGGCCCGCCTACGCCTGACCTCGGCGTCGATCTCGGCCATGACCTCTGACAGGTACTGGGCTCGGGACGTGGCGTCCGCTCCGTCGGTGGTGGGTGCCTCGGTGGGTGCCGGCCGGGCGGCACCGGTGGCTGACGGATTTGGCTCGATGGGAGCCACCGAGGGTGTGGACGACTGCGCTGGCGGCACACGGTGACTATAGCCAGGGCCTTCGGCCTCCCCGTGACCATCCGCCACCCCGGGGCCGCACCCCATGGCTCGGTAGGGTGGGGAGCACGCGGGCGTGGCGGAACTGGCAGACGCGCCGGGTTTAGGTCCCGGTCCCTTCGGGGATGGAGGTTCGAGTCCTCTCGCCCGCACTCGAGCCCGCAGACTCTCGCCTGCCCGTTGGGCGGGGCTGCGGTCGAGCTCACCGGCTGGCATCGGCGCCCTGTGCGGTGTTAGCTGTGAACCATGCCCATTGAAGGCGAGTACGAACCCAGCGCGGCCGACTGGGTCCGTGAACAGGTCGAGGAGTACGAAGGTTCCGGCGGCACCAGGGGGACCACCCTCCGAGGCATGCCGGTGATCATCCTGACCAGCCGGGGAGCGAAGTCCGGAAAGGTGCGCAAGACGCCGTTGATGAGGGTCGAGCACGACGGCGTCTACGCGGTCGTCGCCTCCAAGGGCGGTGCTCCCACCCATCCCGTCTGGTACTTCAACCTGGTTGCCGATCCCCACGTCGAGCTCCAGGACGGTCCGGCCAAGGCCGACCTGGTGGCCCGCGAGGTCACCGGAGACGAAAAGTCGGTCTGGTGGGAGCGCGCGGTGGCCGCCTACCCGGATTATGCCGATTACCAGACGAAGACCGACCGCTCCATTCCCGTCTTCGTGCTCGAGCCCGTCGCCTGAGCCGGCCGGACTCGACGACTCAGGCGGGCTTCTGTATGACCATGGCCAGGAGGTAGCACTCCTCCGCCCGGTAGAAGATGCCGTAATTGCCGGCCAGAGCCGACGGATCGAACTCGCCTCTCGACACGGCAGCGCCGCCCCAGTTCAGCCCGCGCTCGGTGAGGACGTCGAATCCGGCCCGGGTGACCTTGTCGCGCAGCTCCTCCAGCGTGTACTCCACTTTGTGGTCTGGATCGATGAAGGATTGCTGCTGGAGCCTGCACACGCGGCCGTTGGGGGTGTCGATGGCCATGTGCCCACCTGGCCTGAGGATCCGAAATGCCTCTTTCAGCACGATCTCACCGTCGGCTTCGGTGACGTGCTCGATCGACTGACCGCTGTAGACCAGGTCGACAGATTCATCGTCTGCGAAGGACAGATCAGCCATCGACCGGTACTCGTAGCGGATCTTCCCCCGACCGGTGTCACCGGCCCCGAAGCGCTCCGAATGGTAGAGCGGGTGCCGGTCGTCGGGCGGCAGGTCGACGACGACCAGCTCGTCGAAGTCGTACGGGTACCCGAGAACGACCAGCGCGCCGCGGGAGTCCGAGGTATGCCCCCCTCCCAGATCGACGATCCGTCTGGCCGGCGGGAGCCCGACGATGAACTCGCACCGGCTGGCGTGCAGGGAGCTGTGCAGGTTGGCCGGACGGACGGGCACCGCGGTGCGGAACTCGTTCGAGCAGCGGATGCGGTCGACGACGTCGTCGTGGGTCAACGCCCCCTGGGTCATCGCCTCGGTCTGCTCGGTCCATGCCGGCTCGTCCGGTTCACGGCGGAGCAGGACGTTGTACGCCATCCGGACCGCCTGGCGAGGGGGCAGCTGCTGGAACGAGAGGCCGGCCAGCCGGGTGACCTCGCGACGGACCTTTCGTTCCACCCGCTGGAGGTGCGGCGTCACCTTGGCGGCCGCACCGCCGCCCGGCCGGTCCCCGCTGTCCGCTGTCTGACCAGGACCGCTCACACCCTCTCCATTCCATCGGCCGAACGGCCCGAACATAGCATCGCGGCACCTGGCCTCCACCTGGACCTCCGAGCGCGGCCGAGCGCCGATCGGGTGCCGATCGGGTGCCGATCGACCCTGTCTTGCCCGGAAGGTCCGGTTTCGGCCATGCTTCCCCGGTTCCGCCGCAACGTCGTGGCCTCAGCCGGGCAGTTCCGGCGTGGGCCACGGCGGCCAGTGCCTTCCGGGCGCCGGCCGTGCGGCACCGACCGAAGACTCTGGCATCAGCTGCAGGGACGAGACACAGGAGGACGACATGGGAATGCTCGACGGCAAGGTGGCCATCGTCACCGGCGCAGGACGCGGGATCGGACGTGAGGAGGCCCTGCTGCTGGCGTCCGAGGGCGCCAAGGTGATCGTGAACGACGTGGGAGCCTCCCTCCAGGGCGAGGGCGGCGACAAGCACCCGGCCGAAGAGGTCGTCGAGCTCATCCAGAAGGGCGGCAGCGACGGGGCGGTCAACGCGTCCGACGTCAGCTCGTGGCAGGGGGCCAAGGACCTCGTCGACCAGGCCGTCGATACCTTCGGCCAGCTCGACATCCTGGTCAACAACGCCGGCATCCTGCGGGACAAGATGAGCTTCAACATGGACGAGTCGGACTGGGACGACGTGATCCGGGTGCACCTGAAGGGCCACTTCGCCCCTTCCCACCATGCCGCCGTGTACTGGCGGGGACGGGCCAAGGCGGGCGAGACGGTCAGCGGTCGGATCATCAACACCTCGTCGGAAGCCGGGCTCTACGGGAACGCCGGCCAGGCCAACTACTCGTCGGCCAAGGCGGGCATCGCCGCCCTCACCGTGGTGCTCTCCCGTGAGCTCGAGCGCTACGGGGTGACCGTCAATTCGATCTCACCCCGGGCCCGCACCCGGATGACCGAAAACCTGTTCGGCGAGATGGCCAAGAAGGGCGAGGGATTCGACGAGTGGGATCCTCGGAACATTGCCCAGCTGGTGGCCTTCCTGGCCACCGACGAGGCATCCGACGTCACCGGCCAGAACTTCGTGGTCTTCGGTGGCAGCGTCTGGGCCATGGGCGGGTACCACCCGGTGGGCGAGATCCATCGCGACTCGATGTGGACTCCCGAGGAGCTGGCCGCGGCCAAGGGCGAGCTGTTCAAGGGCATCTCGTCGGGCATCCCCAAGTTCAGTTTCTTCTGAGCCGGATGGGGCCTTCGGCGTGTCGGCCCGGCTCCTGCTCCCTTCGGCTCCGGCAAGTTCAGTTTCCGGAATTGAGACAATTATCGTTTACAGCCGATAATTCCGGAGGAGCGCGGCGGAGCAATTATCGGTTACAGGCGATAATTAGCCCAAATTGAAAAACCCGACGACGCCGCTGGGTGCCAGGGTCCCGGCGGAGCCGATGCACGACAGAGCCGACGGTCCAACCCGAAGGCAGAGCTCGAAGGCAGAGCCCGAAGGCAGAGCCCGAAGGCAGAGCCCGCTCAGGGACGGCCGGGAACCACCGCCGTCGCCTCGCCGACCACCTTCTCCTCGCCGTCCCCGTTGAGCAGCCGGACAGTGAGGTCGACCAGGTGCTCGCCACCGTCGGTGCGTTTGCCGGTGACCACGATCTTCGTGGACAGCTTCTCGTCGGGCCAGGTCTGCTTGGCGAACCGGACCTGGTACCTGCGGACGTTTCCGACACCGACGAAGTCGCTGAGGGCCGAGCCGAGGAAGCCCATCGAGAACATTCCGTGACCGAAGACGCTGGGCTGCCCGGCCGCCGTGGCCTTGACCTCGTCGTGGTGCATGGGGTTGAAGTCACCCGAGGCACCGGCATACCTCACGAGGTCGGTCCGGTCGAGGACCAAGGAGCGCACCGGCGCCTCGTCCCCCTCGTTCACGTCCTCGAAGTACAGCACGTCAGCCATCGGTCCGACCTCCATTCGCTTGCTCGTCTCGTCCCCTGGCCGGGGTCACCGACGTCACGATTCGGTCCTCCACACTGCCACATTCACGGGCCGCACTCCCGCTCCACATTCACCGGCCCGGCTCTGGATCGCGCGGTAGGCCCAGGAGGCGCTCACCGATGACGTTGCGCTGCACCTCGCTGGTGCCGCCGGCAATGGTGAGGCACTTGCTGTGGAGCACGCCGTGGGCGGACACAGCCGCCTCTCCCTCGGTGAACGCCCCGTCGGGGCCGCACAGGTCGAGGCCGAACTCGTGCACCCGCTGCTCGAACTCCGCCCCCAACAGCTTGCGCAGGCTCGACTCCGACCCGGGTTGCAGCCCGCCCAGGGAGCGGAGAGTGGCTCGGACACCCAACTGGGCCAGCGACTGAGCTTCCGCCAACAGGTGACCGAGCCGGTCGACGGTGACCGCATCCTGCCCCCCAGCACGGCGGGCCAGCCGGTCCAGCACGCCTTCGAGTGCGCCCCCGAACGCCGAGTCCGAGGAGAGCGAGACCCGCTCGTTGGCCAGGGTGGTGCGGGCCAGCTGCCAGCCGCCGTCCACCTCACCGACCACGCAGTCGTCGGGCACGAAACAGCCGTCGAGGAACACCTCGTTGAAGAGCTCGGCACCCGTGATCTCCCGCAGAGGCCGCACCTCGATGCCGGGCGACTTCATGTCGACCAGGAAGTAGGTGATGCCCCGGTGCTTGGGGACATCGGGGTTGGTGCGTGCGAGGCAGATGCCCATGTCGGCCCGGGTCGCCACCGAGGTCCAGACCTTCTGGCCGTCGAGCCGCCAGCCGTCCCCGACACGGGTGGCCCGGGTGCTCAACGCGGCAAGGTCTGATCCGGCTCCCGGTTCACTGAACAGCTGACACCAGAGAAGCTCGCCTCTGAGGGTCGGGGCCACCCATCGCTCGGTCTGCTCCGAGGTGCCGTGGGCCAGGATGGTGGGCAGGGCCCAGCCGGCCACGGCGAGGTTGGGACGGCGGAGACCGGCCTCGGCGCAGACCTGGTCGATGACCAGCTGTTCCACGGGACCGGCGTCACGGCCCCAGGGCGAGGGCCAATGCGGGACGAGAAGGCCCTCGGCGGCCAGAGCACGGCGCTGCTCGAGCGGATCCTCGATGGTGGCGATGTCGGCGATCACCCCGGTGAGCTCGGCCCGGAGCAGCTCGGCCTCGGGCGGCAGCTCGACGGTGAGGAGACGGCGGTGACCGGCCAGGACCAGGCCGGCTGCCTCAGCCCTGAGGGGCGCGGTACCGCCGATCAACTGACGGAGGGTGGTGGCGCGGCGCAGGTGGATGTGGGCGTCGTGCTCCCAGGTGAAACCCATACCCCCGAGGATCTGGATGGCGCCCTTGGCCGCTTCGACGTACCCGTCGAGGGCAAGGCTTGCCGCCAGCTGGATGGCCAGCCGGCTCTGGCTCCGGGCTCGACCGGTCACCGCTTCGTCGTCGGAACCGACGGGACCGGGGCGCTCGGCGTCGAGGACCACAGCCGCGTCCCAGGTGGCCGCCACACCCTGCTCGACGGAGACCAGCATGTCGGCCAGGCGATGCTTGACGCCCTGGAACTGCCCGATCGGCCGGCCGAACTGGTGCCGGGTTCGTGCGTGCTCGGCGGCGCTGTCGAGGCACCAGCGTGCCCCGCCTACGGCCTCGGCCGAGGCGACCACCAACGCCAGGTCACGTATGCGCTCCGAGGTGGCTCCTGTGATGAGCCGTTCCGGCGGTACGACCGTCCCGTCGAGTACCCAGACGGCCGAGCGCCGCGACGGATCGAAGCTGGCCCGGGCATCAACACCGACCGACCCGTCCCGCTCGATCAGGGCCCATTGCACGGAGCCCCCCACCTCCACCGGGGCCAGCACCCTGGCCACCACGGCGCCGCTCGGGACCGGACCGATGGAGCCGTCGATGGTGAGCGAGCCGTCGGCGCCCGGCCGTCCGATCAGGCCCGGCCGCGGCACGGCGGATCCGTCCGCTGCTCCGGTGGGTACGACGAACGAGGCGGGTCGTGTCCCGTCGACGAGCCCGGGGAGGACCTCCTTGGCCTGTGTCGGGCTCCCGCACTCGGCCACGACCGCGCCCACCACGGCGGTGCCGGCCCAAGGACCGGGGGCCGCGGCCCGGCCGAGCTCCTCGGCCACGACGGCCAGCTCCACCATGCCTGCACCCTGACCGCCGTACTCTTCGGGAAGGTGGATCCCGAGGGTCCCCTGGGCACCGAGATCGGCCCAGAACGCTGGGAGGGTGTCGGTAGCCGCATCGAGCGCAGCCCTGGTCACCTGGGGCGGACACCGCGACTCGACCCATCGTTGGAGGGAGAGGCGGAGCTCGTCATGTTCGTCGCGGATCCCGATCGGCACGGTCAGGCTCCGCTGACGGGCCGACGCCGTTCGATCGCCGGGACGCAGTCGGAGACGGGCCCGGAGGCGTGGGCGCATGCGACGGTTGTCAGCCACGGCGAGATCACGGCACAGTTTCTACCATCCTGAGGCCGGATAACGAGAACCGGTTCTACTCTGGGGAGGGTCCGTGGTCCGGGCTCCGGGGCCCTACCAGCCCCTGAACTCCGGCGTACGGCGTTCTGCGAAGGCGCTCAGGCCCTCGCTGCAGTCCTCGGTCCCGGTGACCAGCTCCTGGGCCACGGACTCGTCCCACAGCGCCGCAGCCCGGTCGGACTCGAGGGACCTGTTGGTGAGGTACTTGGCCGCCCCGATCGCCTTGGTGGGGCCCGCAGCCAGCCTGGCCGCCCAGGCTCCGACCTCGGCCATGAGGTGGTCCCGCGGGACGACGCGGTTGACCAGTCCCATGCGCTCCGCCTCGGTGGCCGGCACGTCGTCCCCGAAGAAGAAGAGCTCCTTGGCCTTCTGCGGTCCGATCAGGCGCGGCAGCAGGTAGGCCCCACCGGCATCGGGGGCGATGCCCCGACGGACGAAGACGGCGATGAACTTCGCCTCCTCGGCCGCGATGACCAGGTCGCAGGCCAGGGCCAGGTGCATGCCCCCACCGGCCGCGGTGGCGTTGACCGCGGCGATCACCGGCTTCTCGCAGTCGAGCACGGCACTGATCAGGCGCTGCCATCCGTTGCGGATGAGACGGGCCGCATCCCCCACGGCGAGGTCGGGGGCGCCGGCCGGGCGGGCCGGCCCGGGCTCCCGGGATCGGAGGTCCGCCCCCGTGCAGAATCCCTTCTCACCGGCCCCGGTGAGGACCACGGCTCGAACGGCGAGGTCGGCGGACGCCTCCTCCAGCCACACGACGATCTGATCGCGCATGGCGGCCGTGATGGCGTTGCCGGCCTCCGGCCGGTTGAGAGTGATGGTGGCCACCCCCTCGTCCAGCCGGTAGAGGACCGGATCCGCCGTGGACACTGCCTGGTCGGCCATCAAATGCGGTGGATGATGTTCATTCGTGAGGTGCAGACGGGCTCGCCGGTGCTCTGTTCCCTCCACGCCGTCTCCACCACCACGAAGGTCATGGTCTTGCCCTTCGACTCCTTCCGGTAGGCGTCCGCCACCTTTCCCTCGCCGACCAGCACATCGCCGGCCAGCACGGGCCGGTGGTAGGTGAACTCCTGCTCGCCGTGGAGGATCAGACCGCCATTGGCCATGAGCGGGCCGAGCACCTCGGCCATCGGGTTGCCGGTGGGACCGTCCGTCGGCTGCAACTCGGGGTAGGCACCGAAGTGCTCCATGACGAACGGATAGGTGGGAGGGGCGGGGATCCCGGCCAGGCCCGCCTGGGCCGCAGCCCTCGCATCCCGATAGATGGGGCTCACCTCCTTGACCGCGTCGGCGAACAGCGCCAGCTGACCTCGCTCCACCGTGACCACAATGGTACCGGTCGGCTTGCCGATGATCGCGCTCAGATTGTCCTCTGCCACGTGGGGCTCCTCCCCTGTCGTCGAACCACCGGAAGTCGTGGGTGACCATCATCACCGGCTGGGCGATAGGGTGCCCGCTCGGCACCGTCGCGCGCAAGCCTTCGGCGCGGCGCCCGTGATCCCCTGCCCTGTCATCCCCTACAGTGCCGGGCGTGATCCAGCCGGGACAGACCAGCCGGGACCGGCCCGAGGTGTCCGTGTTCCCCGATACCCGCACCATGGCCCGGGCGGCGGCCGACCGGGCGGCAGCCGTGCTGCGCTCTGCTGTGGAACGCAAGGGCGTCGCCCACGCCATGTTCGCCACCGGCAATTCCCAGATCGAGTTCGTCGGTGAGCTCGTCGGCCGGACCCCGGATGTGCCGTGGGGCGACGTCGTCGTGTTCCACATGGACGAGTACGTGGGCATCGGGCCCGAGCATCCGGCCAGCTTCCAACGGTGGATCCGCGAGCGGATCGTGCAGCCCACCCATCCTCGATCCGCCCACTACATCGACGGGCTGGCACCGCCCGACCGGGAGTGCGAACGCTACGCCCGTCTGCTGGGCGACCACCCGCTCGATCTGTGCTGTCTCGGCATCGGAGAGAACGGGCACCTGGCCTTCAACGATCCTCCGGCGGCCGACTTCGATGACGACGCCGACGTGAAGGTGGTGGCCCTCGACGCCGGCTGCCGGCGCCAGCAGGTGAACGAAGGGCACTTCGCCACCGATGCCGAGGTACCGGAGCTGGCCGTCACGGTGACCATCCCGGCACTGCTCAGGGCCGGGACCGTTCTGGCCGTGGTGCCCGAGGCACGCAAGGCGGTGCCGGTCCGTGCCGCGCTCGAGGGCCCGGTCACCACATCGTGCCCGGCGTCGATCCTCCAGCGCACGCCACAGGCCACCGTCCTGCTCGACGCCGAGTCCGGCCGGCTGCTCGCTCCGGGCCGCTGAACCGGCAACGATGCCGGTGCTTCCGGGCCTACGAGCCGGGACCTGACCCCGGTCCGACCCCCAGCCAGCGATCGAGGAAGGGATAGGCCCGGTCACCGTGCCACTGGTGCTCGCCGTCGAAGACGTCGAGGCCCAGCCGGTCGCCGGCGCCGACATGGTCGTAGACCCGCTGCACCCGGGCCGCCGACTCCTCGGCGGCGGCCACCGGGAACAGCAGGTCATCGCGTCCGGTCACGATGAGGAGCGGGCGCGGCGCCACCAGCGCGCCCACGTCGGCATGCTCCATCCGGCCGAGCATGCCGAACAGCACCTGGGAACCGCACATGTTCCATGGCATCTTGTGCGACTCGGCCCACGAGGAGAAATAACAGCACACCACAGCCGCAGCCACGCGGGGGTCCAGCGCGGCAAGGAACAACGTGGCCGTGGCCCCGTAGGAGAAGCCGGCCATACCCATCCGGTCCGGGTCGACCAGCGGGTGGGCTTCGAGCACGTCGAGGGCCCGGGCCAGATCCCACAGATTCTGGGTGAGCGGGTTCCACCCGCCCATGACCTGGTGGACCAGGTTGGTGTCGCAGCCATAGTGGTCGGGTGGGTTCCAGTCGGCCCGCTCCCCGAAACAGCGCAGGTCCGGGGCCAAGACCACATGGCCCCGACGGGCCAGTTCAGCGGCGTAGTCCCCACCGGGCGGGTCGTCGGGCTCGACGCCGCACACTCGTGACTTGCCGGGGCCGTGGCCGTGCACCGCCAACACCGCCGAGCCCGGTTCCGTCCGGTCATCAGGGACCAGCAGGTAGGCCGGGACCGACATGGTGTCCTCGGTGTCGAACACAATCCTCTGTTGCACGTAGCCGTCAGCGGCCACCTCCTCGGTGACCTCCGTGTTGGTCGGCACCGGCTGGGGCCATGGAGCCAGCAGGTCCTGGAGACGGGCCCGGAACCGGCCCTTCCACGAATCGAACCCACCGGGGTCATCGGGCAGCGGATCGTCCTGCTCGGTCGCCATCAGCCGGCTCACCGCCTGGAACCACGGCGAGAAGTTGCGCAGCCTGGTGGGCGGCCCCGCCGTCGAACCCGTCGCAATGCCCGTTGTCGTGGAGGGTGGCTCTGTCATGCTCGGTGATCCCCGATCCCTGATCGGTGGCGCACCGACCGGCTCGGTGTCCCCATCAGCCCACCATCAAATCACTCCCGGGACCACCGGGACCGGGAGCCCGTGGCACGGGTTGAGCTGACCTGACCGGTGGGGCACACTGGACCCATGCCGAGGATCGCATGACGGTTGCCACCGAGCTCGATGTCCGGCCGCTCTCTCCCATCATCGGAGCTGAGATCCACGGCGTCGACCTGTCGAAACCGCTCAGCGAACGGGTGGTGGCCGAGGTCCGGCAGGCCCTCAACACGCATCATGTGATCTTCTTCCGCGACCAGAGACTGTCCCCGACTCAGCAGGCGGAATTCGCCGGGCAGTTCGGGACGGTGACCGAAGGCCATCCTGTCATCACGCCCCTCGCCGAGCACCCTGACGTGCTGGCCATCGACGGGAGCGTCGACCGAGCCAGCTGGTGGCATACCGACATCACCTTTCTCCAACAACCGGCCTTCGGTTCGATCCTCTACATGCTCGAATGCCCCGACTTCGGTGGCGACACGACGTGGGCCAGCCTCCAGGATGCCTACGATCGGCTTGCCGAGCCAGTCCGTTCCATGTGCGACACGCTGATCGCCATCCACTTCGATCCCTGGTTCGCGGCCGACGTCGACGCCCGTGGGGGTTACGACTGGCAGGGGGTGCACTACGAGAAGCTGCTCCCGGCGCTGCACCCGGTGGTGCGCACCCACCCCGAGAACGGCCGCAACGGGCTGTTCGTGAACCCCCAGTTCACCCAGACGATCCTTGGGATGTCGAAGAACGAGAGCAACGCCATTCTGGACATGTTGTACCGGCATTGCCAGCAGCCCGAGCTGACCTGCCGCTTCCGTTGGCGCCCCGGTTCGGTGGCCTTCTGGGACAACCGGGCCACGCTTCACTACGCACTCGACGACTACGGCGACGCCACCCGCATTGCCCACCGGGTGACCTTACGGGGCGATGTCCCCTACGGGCCCGCCATGCCCGAGCGCTGAACAGCCCGCTTCCCGACGACACCACCGGGACTCATCGGGGTCCCCGCTCGGCGGATCCGGGATCAGGGTCCGTCCCCGGTTGAGGCGGTGCCCCTCCCCGCTCGGGGGTCCGGGTGGGCGCTGCGCCGGAGACCGCCAACGCCTCCTCGCTGGCTCCGAGGTAGGCGGCCAATGCCCTCGGGTCCCGCCCGACCTCGTCCGGCGTCCCCGACGACACCACCGCGCCCGTCTCCATCATCACCACTTTGGAACACAAGGCGAAGACGAGGGGGACATCGTGCTCGACCAGCACGATGGTGGTGTCCGCCAGCTCGTGCAACCGGCGCAGCAAGGGGACGAACGCCTCCGCCTCGCGTTGGGCGATACCGGCCGTTGGCTCGTCGAGCAGGAGGAGCCGAGGCTTGGCCAGCACGATGGAGGCCAGGTCCACCACCCTCCTCGTCCCGGTGGAGAGCTGGGCGATCGGGTGACGACGGAACCGTTCGATCCCGAACGAACGGATGACCTGGTCGGCGGCTTCACATTTGGATCGCTCGGACCGGCGCGCCCACGGCATCTGGAGCGTGGAGGACAAGACGCCCACCGGCCGGCTGGCATCCTGGGTGAGCCACAGCACCTCTTCCACGCTGAGCTCGGGGAAGAGCCGGCAGTCCTGAAAGGAACGCACCACACCGAGGGACGAGCGCTCCTCGGGCAGGTACTCGACCAGGCTCTCGCCGTCCAGCCGGACCGAGCCGGCCTGTGGCGTCACCAGCCCCGAGATCACGTCGAGCATGGTGGTCTTGCCCGAACCGTTGGGCCCGATCAGACCGACGATGGTGCCCGGCTCAGCCGACAGGTTGGCGCCGTCGACGGCCTGGACGCCACCGAAGGCCACGCTGACCCCTTCCATGACGAGCCGCGCCGGTCCGGAGGTGACGACAGCTCGGCGGCCGCTCAACTCGCCACCTCGGTGGCCGCGGCGACCGGAGGCAAGCGCTCATGTCCGGGCGCCGGTGGCGCTCCACCCCGCCGGAGCAGCTGCTCGATGCCCAGGGTGACCACGTCGCCGAAGCGGTGCAGGAGCTCGGACAGACCGCCCGGGAGGTAGAGGATGAAGGCCAGCAGCCCGAGCCCGCTGGTGAGGAATTGGATGGTCGAGTTGGATCCGAAGATGGCGGGGATGCCAACCAGGTAGATGGCCCCCAGCACGGCTCCGTCGATGGATCCCAGCCCCCCGATCACCACCATGGAGACGACCAGGATGGAAAACGTCGGGTCGAAGGTGTCCGTCGAGAAGCGCTGGGTGGCAAAGGCCAGGCACACCCCGGCGTACCCGGCGATGAACCCCGAAAGGGCGAAGGCGAGCAGCTTGGTCCGGGCCAGTGGAATGCCCAGTGCCCCCGCCCCCGTCTCGTTGTCGCGCACGGCCATGAGGCGGCGGGCCACGCCCCGATCTCGCCAGAGCCGCACGATCAGCACCGACACCACCAGGACCCCCAACGAGAACCAGGCGAACGCCCGTTCCGAGGCGAGACCGATCCCGAACAGGTTGGGCGCGGCGATGAGCGTGGACTGGGGATTGGGCAGGCCGGTGCACAACTGGCGGTTCAAGCCGGGCACGGTCCAGCACGGGGTGTCCAGCACCGCCCCCATGAACCAGAGGCCGAAGGCCAGTGTGCTCACAGCCAGATAGAGACCTCGCACCCTGAGGGCGGGCAGCCCCACCAGGACGGCGACCACCGCGGTCACCGCGCCGGCGAAGGGCATGAGAAGGACGAGGGGGACGCTCGAACCGAGATGAGCGGCCATCAGGGCACCCACGGCGACGAGCCCGAACTGCCCGAGCGACACCTGGCCGGCCCAGCCGGTCAGCACGGTCAGGGACAGGGCGATCACCGCGTAGATGCAGATCTGGGCGATGAGGAACGAGTTGCCGACACTGACCACCAGGGGCAGCAGGGCGGCGCCGACCACCGAGGCCACTACTCCGACGACGCCGACCCGCCTGCGGAGGGGGCTGTCGTTGCGCAACTGGCCGCGCGTGTTCTCGAGCCAGGTGGAACGGGTCTCGCGGCGGGAACCGGTCTGGAGGGCGGCGATGCGAACCAGCAGGACCGCCATGACCAGTAGAAACAAGATCAGGTCCACCTGGTTGGTGCTGCTCAGGTTCCAGACCAGGATCTCCTGGATCACCCCGAGGACGATTGCGGCCACGAAGGCCGCGGTGAGGCTGACCATGGCCCCGACCATGGCCGCGGTGAGGCCCAACAGGAGGAGCTCAGGGCTGAGCACCTCGGTGAGCTGGGTGGTCTGGCCCGGAGCGGCCAGGATGGCGGTGAAGGCGGACAGGACCCCGGCCAGGGTCCAGGCCACCGTCGAGGTGCGACGCACCCACACCCCCGAGAGGCGGGCCGAGTCGGCGTTCTCGGCCATGGCCCGCATGGCCAGGCCCCACGGCGACCACTTGATGAATGCGGCCAACCCGATGGCCACCAGCGGCGCGGCGATCAGCGTGAGCACCTGCCCGGGGGTGAAGAGGTAGGTACCGATACTGAAGGAGATGTCGAAGGGAACCGGAAACGCCTTGAAGAGGTTCTTCGGGCGGATGAAGGGGAGGGCGGTGAACACGAACAGGACCTGGCTCAGCCCGATCGTGGCCACCATCACGAGGACCCGCGGCCGGTTGAAGAGTCGCCGGAGGAGCAGCTCGCTCAGGGCCCCGACAGCCGCGGCCAGCCCGAGGGAGAGCACCAGCGCGAACCAGTAGTTGAACCCGAAGTCGTAGAAGCACTTGACCATGAAGACGGCGGCCACCACGCCGAGCTGGCCCTGGGCGAAATTGAGCACCCGGTTGGTCTTGTAGATGAGGACCAGGCCCATGGCCAGCAGCCCGTAGCTGAGGCCGGTGATGACTCCCTGGACCAGGACGAAACTGGGGACCGACACCTTGCCCCGCTAGTCGAGGCCGGCCGCGGCAGCGCCGAGGAAGACCGGGCGCAACAGGTCGGTCCGCTCGTAGAGGTCGGTGGTGAGGCCGTCGAAACGGACCTCGCCGCGCTCGATGAAGACGGCCCGCTCGGCCAGGCTCATGGCCCGGTTGACGCTCTGTTCGACCAGGACCACCGTCGTGCCCTGACGGTTCACCTCGCGGACGATGTCCATCAACCGGTCCACCGCCTTCGGGGCCAGCCCGAGGGCCAGCTCGTCGATGAGCAGGAGCTTCGGCGCCGTCATCATCACCCGGGCCAGGGCCAGCATCTGCTGCTCACCTCCGGACAGGGTTCCCGCGGGCTGGTCGAGGCGGCTGGCCAGCTCGGGGAAGCGGTCGATGGCCTCCTCCAGGGCCATTCTCGACCGCGAGCCCTGACGGCGCATGGAGTATCCCCCGATGCGCAGGTTCTCGCGCACGGTCAGACCGGAGAACGTCATCTTGCCGCCGACCAGCAGAGCCACGTCCTGGTCGATGATCTGCTCGGGCTCGAGGTAGGTGCAGTTGGCTCCGAAGATGCGGATGACCCCCCGATGGGGGTGATCCAGTCCCGACACGGCGCGGAGCAGCGTCGACTTCCCCGCACCGTTGGTGCCCAGCAGGGCCAGGATCTCCCCCTGGTTGATCTCGAGGTTCACGTTGAACAGCACCTGGTTGGCGCCGTAGTAGAAGTCGAGGTTGTGGATCTGCAGGGCCGGCACCTCCCCGCCCGCCTGGCGCCGCTGGCCTTCGGCGTAGCGCTCGAGCACGTCCTCGATGACCAGCGTGATGTCGCGTCTGACGTAGCGGGACCCGATCACGAGCATCAGACCTCCGATGAGGCAGACCGGTCCGATGAGGGTCAGCGCAACCGTGGGCCCGTTGCGGTAGCCGACCGCGTCGCTGATCGCTCCGAGGATCACCGCGCCGGTGAATCCCCCGAACACCAGCGAGTAGACCCCGAACATGGCGAAGCAGATGGTGCGCATCTCCGGTGGGGCGGTCGCCGCCAAGGTCAGGAAGATGCAGATGGCCAGCGGGGACACGGATGCGTTGGCCAGGAACTGGAGCGTCACCACCATCCACAGGTGGGGCATGTAGAGAGAGGTCACATAGAAGGCCCCGTAGGCGGTGATGCAGGCCGCAGCGATGGCCAGCGGGCGTTGTGGGGCTCGCCGGAAGTAGCGGTCACCGAGGACGTAGGCCACGGGGAGCCCGAGGAAGGCGGCCAGCCCGATGATCGAGTAGACCTCGCTGCGCTGCGCGGTGTCGAGGCCCCACCGGCGGACGAAATAGAGGTTGCCGAACAGCGGGGCCGCCGTCCCGGCGAAACCGAGGATGGCCACGGCCACCAGCTCGTAGTAGATGGAGCGGATGCGAAGCAGCCGGGTCACCGCCGGCCCCAGCAGGACCCGCGGCGCATCCCCCTGTTGGGCGTGGATGTCCATGCCCGAGGCCTTGAGGATGTGGCTCGACTCGTTGGCTCCCTTGTCCGGTTCGTACAGGGTGAACAGCGCCAGCCCGATGGGGATCCCGGCCAGGGCGATGAGTGTCCCCCAGCGCCAGCTGTGGCCGATGGTCACGAGCAACCCGAAGGCGAGGTAACCGACGGTCTGGGACAGCGGATCCGAGAGGTTGTGCCAGCTGAAGACCCGGCCGCGGCCCTCGGTGGGATAGGCATCGGACAGGTACGAATTGTGGACGGTGTTGTTGACCCCGAACCCGATCGAGGCGATCAGGTAGAGGAAGGTGAAGGTCCACACGTTGGAGGAGAGGGCCATCAGGGGGGCGAAGACCGCGAAGATCAGCAAGGCCACCGCAGCCACCACCTTGCGGCTGCCCCGGTCGGCCCACAGGGCCAGGGGCACCGCCCACAGCAGTTGGGCCACCGCAGCCACGAAGGTCATCGCCCCGAGGGCGGCGTCGTGGATGCGGAAGGTGTGCTCGAGGTTGGTCCCGATGAGGGAGATGCCGTTGCCGAAGCTGCCCGGCACGAGGGCCGCCGCCGTCAGCAGGATCAGGGGGGCGAAGCCGCTACCCCGGAGGATGCCCATGAGGGGTGGGGCCTTTCCCTCGCCGGTGCCGGGCATGACATCGAGAGCGGCGACCACGTCGGGATCACTGCTCTTGGCCACGACCTCCTGCAGCAACTCGTCTGGAACTGCGAAGTCGAACAGCACCGGGTCGGCCATGGAAGTCACACACTATCCATGACATGGTCGTCAGACACGCCCGACGGATGCCACGGTCACTGCACCTAGCCCACCGGCGCGGAGCCCGACGACGTGGCCACCGTCAGGGGGCCGTGGGGAAGCACGCACAGCCTGGCGCCGGGTCCCTTGCGGTCGAGCGCCCTTGCCACGGCGACGCCCAGATCGTCCACCGGCGAAAGCATGGCCGATCGCACGGCGTCATGGCTGAGCCCCTCGGAGAACATCCACACCTCGGCCCGCCCGAGCACCCGGGCGAGCACCTGTGCCTGCCAGGCGTCGAGCTGCCCGGGGCCACGCGGGTGGAGCAACGCTGCGGGTCCCGAGGCGCCCCGCAGGATGCGGGCGAAAGCCCCGTCGTCGGGCAGGCCGTCGTCACAGGCGGCCGCCATCACGATGATGCCGCCCGGGGCCACCACCCGCTCGGCGGCGGCCATGCCCTTCACCGCTTGGTAGAGGTTGCGGTCGAGCGGGTAGCCCCCGTTGGTGGTCAGCACCACATCGAAGTGTCCCTCGACCGGCTGGGTGACGGTGTCGGCGGCGAAGGCGCACGCGGCGCGATGGCTGTCGGGGAGGGCGCCGGCGAATACCCCGGTCAAACGTCGGCGGCCGTCGATGGTGACGTCCACCGACAGGTCCGGCGGACAGAGCGCGGCGGCGGCGACGACGAATTCGTGAACTGGATTTCCCTTCGTGAGCATCCAGGTCGCCCGGGCGTCGGCCAGACGGGCCGGGCTGTGGGCCTCGAGGATGGTGGCCGTGTCGGCCAGCCCCGGGCAGACGCCCTTCGGACCCCCACTCCAGCCGGCGAAGAAGTGCGGCTCCACAAATCCGGTCACGATGCGCACCGCGGCCTCCACGTAATGGCGATCGAGCAGGACCGGGGTGCCCTCCACCTCTCCGACCCGGACATGGAGACCGTCGCCCGACGCATGGTCGTGGATCCGGTAGCGACGGGCGATAGCCGACCCGACGAGCTCCTCCATCTCCGCCGGAGTGGCCTGCCGGTGGGTTCCGGTGGCGCACAGCAGCTCCACCCGGTCGGGTCCGGCTCCCGCTCGCTCGAGCTCGGCCAGCAGGGGTGGCAGCACCGTGGTGTTGGGCATGGGGCGGGTCAGGTCGGGGAAGACGACGGCGACCAGGCCGTCCCGATCGACCACCTCACCGAGTGGCGGTCCCGAGATCGGGTGGCGGAGCGAGTCGCGCACGGCCTCCGCCTCGTCGACCAGCGCGGCCGGCTCCTTGGGTTCGACCACCACCGCGTCATCGGGCACGTCGACGGCCAGCCCGTCGGTGCCGTAGGCCACGGTCAGTCGCACGACGGCCCACGCGTATCGCTCGAGGGAGTCTGGGCCGCAGACGGGGGAGGGCGGCCCGCAGGCACAGGAGAGCTCGCGGGGGCCAGGTCGATCATGGCCGAGACCACCCGTTCCGCACGCGGCTGCAGGCCGGCATAGTGGGACACGGCCACCGGGTCCGGTTCGAGCTGTTCGTCGACGGGGTCCATCTCCTCGAGGGTGAAGTCGGCACCCACGGCCGATGCGGCCAGCAGAGCAGCACCGGCGGAGGCCGCCTGCCCGGAGCGGCGCCTGGTTCCCGCCAGGCCGGTGATGCCCGTCAACGATTCGACCCACACCGCCACGGCGGCACCCGCCCCACCGAGCGCCAGCGCGCCGGCCGGCGGTCCCTCGGGCCGTCGGGCGTCCATGGCGTCGAGGCACCGCTTTACCTCCCACCCCACCGACTCGAACAGGGCCCGGGCCAGGTCGGCTACCCCGTGGTCGGAGGACAGTCCGACGAAGGCAGCCCCCGCATCGGGCCTCCACCACGGGGCTCTGGCCCCGTCCAACCACGGGGTCGCCGTGACCCCCCGGGCACCGGGGGGACTCCGCCGGGCCAGCTCGGACAGCTCGGTCGGCCGGTGACCGGTAAGCCGGCCCAGCCACTCCACGAAGGATCCGGCCGAGGAGAGGCCACCCTCGACCAGCCAGCCCCCGCCGGCGGCTCTGGACAGCACCATGCCCCGGGGCCGAACCGGCGGACCGTCGCCCAACGGCAGGGACACGTTGGCCGTGGTGCCCCAGCTGACCATGGGACACACCTCGCCGGCCCCGGCGCCCAGCACCTCGCACGGGCGGTCGCCGGCGCCGATCACCACCGGCGTGCCCACCTCCAGTCCGAGCACGGACGCGGCCTCCGGCAGGAGCCGGCCGCTGACCTGGTCCGAGGGAACGATCGGGGGCAGGCTCGTGGCCGCAAGGCCGGCCAGCTCGCCGACCATCCGCCCGTCGACGTCGTACAGGCCGGTACGCGAGGCCATCGTGGCATCGGTGACGACCTCGCCGGTGAGGCGCCAGGCGATGAGATCGCGTGGCGCCAAGAGCCAGGCGCTCGCCGCCAGCCGCTGGCGGTCGTGATCGGCCAGCCAGGCGATCTTCGCCGCCACCGAGCCGGCGTCGAGCGGGACACCGGTGCGGTCGAAGGCGGGTTCGGCGCCCCCCATGGCGTCGGCCAGGGTCGTCGCTTCGAGCGCGGCACGACGGTCGGACCACACAATGGCCGGCCCGAGTGGCCGTCCGCCGGCGTCGACCGGGACGAACGTCTGGCGTGCCCCCGTGCACCCCACCGCCTCGACCGGACCGAACCGACGACCGGCGTGGGCCCTCAGCTGGGCGCAGGCAGCCACGACCGACGACCACCACTCCGAGGGAGCCTGCTCCGCCCATCCCGGCGCCGGATGGACCGTACGGACGGGGATTCCCGCCCGGGCCACCGGCCCGTCGCGCTCCCACAGGACGACCTTGGTGAGGGTGGTGCCCAGGTCGACCGTCAGGATCACCGGCCGTGCACGACCTCGGCCAGCTCCTTCGCCATGCCCGCGGGTGACGGCTCCTGGAAGATGGCCCGACCCATGGCCAGACCGGCTCCCCCGCCGTCCATCACGTCGCGCGTCTCGTCGAGGACACGGTCGCGCCCCCCACGATCGTGGGGCCCGCCCAGGAAGAGGACGGGGACGCCGACACTGGCCACGACCCGGGCCACGGCCTCGATCCGGGCCTCGCCCGCGGGAACATCGGGGACGGGCACCTTGAGGAGGGGGGCACCGAGGTCGTGAGCGATGACGGCGGCCAGCACGATGTCGTCGGTCACCCTCGACATCCGCCCGCCCCTCCACATCACCGGCTCGATCAGCGCCTCGAGCGAGGAGGCTCTGGCATCTTCGAGCACCCGACCGAGCAGCTCCAACGCGGCAGCTCCTCCCTCGTCGTCCGGATCGATCCGGGTCATGAGCTTGATGCCCGTCCAACCATCCTCGGCGGCCCGACCCACACTGGCCACCAGGCGGTCGTCGAGCTCGAAGGCCGTGGCGGCCAGGCCGGTACGGTTGACGGAGAGGTACGTACGCTGGTCGGGCCGGATGGCACCGCTGCGAGACAGCTCGGTCAACGGCTGCACGGTCGCCAGGATGCCGTCGCAGTACGGCAGGGCTTCGCGCAGCGCCTGGAGGTAGTCGGCGTTGCGCTCGATGGTCATCACCCCGCGGCCACGGTGGTCGGCCGCCAGCACCAGTGCCGGGAATCCGGACCGCTCGTCGCTCGGAGCCACCTGCCCGGTCACGCCAGACCGGACAGCGCCATGATGACCTTGGCCACGGACGAGAAGTCCTCGCGGCCGTACCCGGCGACCGTCGCCGCGGTCAGGGCCTGCCGAGCGATGGCGGTGGTGGCCAGCGGGACCCCGGCCGCGGCGCCGTAGTTGAGGGCGAGATCGAGGTCCTTGGCCATCAGATCGGTCATGAATCCGGGCCGCCACCCGTTGGATGCCGGGCTGTCCGGTACGACTCCGGCCACCGGCAGCCGGGTGCGGACGGCCACGCAGTCCCCGGTGGAGTGGACCAGAACCTCGTGCAGCTTGTCGAGGTCGACCCCCGACTTGACGGCCAGGGCGGTGGCTTCGGCCGTGGCCAGCATCTGGGCCGCGTAGATCAGGTTGTTGCAGAGCTTGACCACCTGTCCCATTCCCGGACCGCCCACGTGGACGACCAGCCCGGCGAAGGGCTCGAGCGCGGGACGCGCCGTCTCCAGCGTCGCTTCGTCACCCCCGACCATCAAGGTGAGCGTCCCCTTCTCCGCTCCGGCCGTACCACCCGAGAGAGGTGCATCGAGGAACCCGGCGCCGGTGGCCGTGACCCGCTGGTACTGGGCCCGGGCCACTTCCGGATCGATGGTCGAGCAGTCCACCACGATCTTTCCCGGTCCGAGTGCGGGAAGCATGAGGTCGACGACTTCGGCCACCTGCGGTGAGCTGGGCACGCAGAGCATCACGATCTCGCCGGCCTCGGCCACCGCGGCGACCGATCCGCCGTCGATGGCCCCCAGCGAGACGGCTCGCTCCACAGGACCGGGGCTCCGCGACGCCACCGTGACGCGGTGCCCGGCTTCGAGGAGGTGCCGGGTCATGGGCAGTCCCATGGCCCCGAGGCCGACGAAACCGAGCTCCATGGTGATCCTCCTCGTCAGTGACCGAATTGCGGGAGCCAGGCCGAGGTACCGGCAAGGAGCTCGGCCACCATCGCCTCGGTCTGGTGAAGATCCCCGCGTCCGGCCAGGGGATCGAGGAAGAAGGCGGCCTCGGCCAGTTCCCGGTCGCCTCGGAGGGCCGCGGCCACCGTGTAGTCGGTCACGGCCACGTGCCGCCGGACCAGCTCGGCAAAGGGAGGGGGCAGCGGAGCCACATCACGCCCGCGGATTCCCTCGGCGTCGACCACGCAGATCGATTCGACGACGGCGTCGCGGGGCACGTCCGGCACCTGGCCGGCGTTGGGGATGTTGGCGGGGACCTCACGGGGTTGACCGGTCACCAACGAGTCGATGACCGGAGCCGGGAGCTCACCCGACGCCCACGTCTGCAGCTTCTTGCTGCCGGCCAACCAGGCATCGACGTCGGCGATATAGCCATCCTGGTGCTCCTGGCGCCGCTCGATGGACGTCAGCTCGATGTTGAACTCGGCCCCCCACTCCGACGCCTCGGTCAGTACCCAGGGCACGAACTCCGCGATGTGGCGGTCGCCGGCTGCTGGCAGAGCTCCCCACTTCTCGAGCAGGGTGAGCTTCAACGCATGACGCTGGACGAAGTCGAGCCGCGTGAACTCCTCGGCCCGGGGCCGGCCCGGGTGGGGCGCCAGCGCGGCCAGACCACCGGCCTCGGCGACCATGTCGGCGAGGATGGCGTACCCGTCCTCGCCCTCGACATCGAGCGCGGTGACCACCGGGAAGTGGTTGACGCCGGCCACCGTGGGGCGGACGGCTTCGTGCGGCTTGCCCAGAGCGATGGCCAGGTCCATCGTCCAGTTCCCGACCTCGTGGCACAGACCGACAGTCTTCACCGCTGTCTGTTGGCAGACGGCCCGGGTGAGGCAGGTCATGGGGTTGGTGATGTTGAGCATCCATGCGTCCGGACAGATCT
>JBEKIU010000008.1:0-41160 GCA_050011635.1 Acidimicrobiales bacterium | reverse complement strand
AGGACCCCTCTGTGGCGCCGTCTGCCGAACACTATGGCTCCAGTGATTCCAAGCGCGAACGTCCAAGAGAACTTCTGATCTCCCGGAGTTCCCGGAACGACCTCAATCCGTCGACAAGAGGCCGGAAGGACGAGTCCGGACTGTCGCTCCACCGAATTGGCAGTTCGATCATCTGGTGCTTGTACCGGCGGGCCTGGGCCACGACCTCGACGTCAAAGGCGAATCCGGTCAGCGTGGTTGACGCGAAGAGTTCCTTTGCAACCTGCGAATGGAACAGCTTGAACCCGCATTGGGTATCGGTCACGGGGCCGCAGAGTTCGGAGGCCATCTTTCGGAAGGCAAAGCTTCCCAGTTGGCGGAGGCCTCCTTGCGGAACCGAATACTCCGCGCCGGTGCAGCGACGCGAGCCGATGACAACCTCCCAACCGGAGCGAAGCAGATCGACTCCGGCTTTGATGGCCGACGGCGGCGTGGACTGGTCGGCGTCGTAATAGCCGACGTAGGGTGCGGTTGCACGAGAAATACCTGCCCGGACAGCGGCCCCCTTCCCCCGGGTTCTGCAGCTGATGACTTCTACCGGGACATCTGAACTCAACTGCCGGCTCGCGACCTCCGCTGTGGCGTCGACACAGCCGTTGTCGACCACCAATATTCGCAGGCTCAGCTCGGATTCGAGTGCTTTTTGGATGACGGCGTCGATCGTCGTCCCGATCCGCCGTTCCTCATTGAGAGCGGGGATGACCAGATCCAGCTCGTACCCTGTTTCCCGATAGCCAGCGTACGTTTGCCGTTGGGACAGATGATGCATGAGATTCAACTCGTTACGCTCAGTCCCCCTGCTTATGGATATCTTCGAAGTCAGACAATCTCCATGCCACTGCTCCACATGCAGTGTTGCCGGTTGATCAACAAAGGACATTGCCTGATACAAAATGGAAACTGCTTGGTACTGAGTCGTCTTGCGGCCGACTTACGACTCGGGCACAACTGCTACCCAGTTGTGCTCCATGCCAAACATGTCGCTTCGAGCGCCCGCCCCGCCGCTCTCGTAGCAAGTATCCGAGGCGGTCAGTGCAATTGCAAGGGACGCGATGATGAACATCATGTTTCCGACAGGTGCGAGTTTTCGAACTGTCGCCGAGCGCTCTACACACCAGCAGGTCAGCGACGCGGGTCGATCATTCCTCACGGTGTCGAGCCGCGCCCTTCAACCATGACGGTGTCACTTAGCGCTATGCGGTAACCACTGGACGTGGGATCGGCGACGCGCGTCGATAATTCCTCACTGTGTGAGAGCCGTCGCCCTTCAACCATGACGGCGTCACTTAGCGCTATGCGGTCACCACTGGACGTGGGATCGGTCGCAGTCCGACGGCCGGGGCGCAGCCCGGACCTACTCGGCGGCCGTCGCCGAGATGATGCAGGCGAGTGCGGCCGAGGCCCGGGTTCCGGCGGCATCAGTCACTCGTACAGTGAATGTGGCTCGACCCACCCTCTTGGGTGTACCGATGATGGTTCCACTCGTGGGATGCAACGAGAGCCCGGCGGGGAGCGATCCCTTGATGACCCACCACGAGTAGGGAGCACCGCCGTACGATGATTTCAAGACGGCTGGATGTGCTCTGCCCATCCCCCCACGGAACGTTCGGGTGTTGAAGGAAGGTGGCGTTGCTCAGGACGTGGATCGTATCGCCGCGCCGAGCTCCCTCAGCGTGGGACCGCCGGGGTCCTGCCCGGCACCGGTCGCCATCAGCTGGGCCTCGTCCATCCACTGGACGACGAAAAAATCGAGCGCCTTGGCTCGCTTTGCACACAGCTCCATGTCCGCCACTGTCCCGTTGCCGGTGTTCTCGCCGCCGAGACGGATCGAGGTGCCTGCCACCAGCGTGGCCAGAAAGTTCGCCGGATCTTCGAGTTGCAGGGTCCGACGTACCGTCGGCGCGTCGAGGTAGGTGGTGTAGGCGACCGAATGTGATGCATCGGGAAGGGCGTCCAACAGATCATTCCAGTCGAGCCCCTCGTTGAATTCGTCCATCTTCAGCGTCAGGAGACTGGAGACTTCGGACAGTGCGCCTCCGGGTCGTTCGCCCCATCCGGGGAGCATCACAAGCACCTTGGTCCCGAAGTCGGCCTCGAGCTGACCGTTCAGCCAGATGCCGTAGTCGTCGAGGGCGGCATTGTACGCAATAAGGAACGCCGCGGCCTGGGCAATCGTCCCTGTGCCTGGAACCCACCCGGGCACGGGCGACGCGGCCTGGGTGCTGGCATCGTACGCCCAGTAGCTGTCAGTGTGACCGTCGTAGTCCGCATCGGGATACCGGAGTTCGCCGAGTGGTCCACCGCCCTGTCGGACCGCGACGAGCGAGCTGCCTGGGATCTGGCTGCCGAGCCAGGCGAGGTACGTGGACTCTGCGCCACGGACAGAAGCGTCAGTGACCGCGTTGGCCACGTTGTTACCGGAGGGCTCAGATCCCGTGAATGTGTTCCCGTACTGGTTCACGAACCTGGTACCGCCTGGGAGCGAGAATACCCAGTTGGGTGGGTATTGAAGGCCGGGATCGAGGATGACACCCAATCCGGCCGCCTTCGCCGCGTCGATCTCGTTCTTGATCCCGTTGACGTCCGGGACGGAGAACCTTCCCTCGGTCGGTTCGGCGTCGTTCCACCCCACCGCGATGGTGACCACGTCGACCCCCGACGAACGGTCCCGGACGAACTGTCCGCGGGTTGCACCGAGTACACCGAGGAGAGGAGACGACTTTGCCGTCGCCGCCACGGTGCCCGAGGCGCCGACCGTCCCCTCGGCCAGCACAGCCGTGGCCACGATGACGGAGAGCACCGTGCAGCAGGCAATGGCAGCCCGGACGCTGTTGGCGCGGCTCATGGTTCCGGGGTCCCTCCCTGCCGCATACCGGGCGTATCGGCATTTCGGCTGAGGATCTTGAGGGTTGACGCAGCCGATCCTTGGATGGCGCGCGGCCTCGCCCCTGGAGCCGGCGAGCAGCTGCCACCCGTATCGGTTCGAGGGGAGTGCTCAGGTGAGTGGGCCGAGGACCCACCAGATGCAAATGCCTGCCGATACCCGTGCCATGCCCACATAGATGGTCAATTCGTACCACCGGAAGGACCGGCAGCCGGGTCCGCCCCCTCGATCAGGTCCCCGGGCGCAATCCGGCCACATTCTGCGCCGTCGACGAAACTTGCGTGAGACGGATGCCCACCTCCACCGGAAGGGTCGCCAGGTGCCGTGCCGAACCGGTGCCGAGCTGTCCGCTCCGGTTGTCGCCCCAGGCCCAGAGTCGTCCGCCGGAGTCGATGGCGTAGCTGGCGTAGCCGCCCGAGCTGACCTTCACGAAGGTGACGTTTCGGTGAACGTCGACACGGACCGGCACATCGGAATCGGTCCGGCTGCCAATGCCGAGCTGACCACGATCGTTGTTGCCCCACGCCCAGACGCCCCCGTCCCGGAGGATGACGATCGTCTGGCCGTTCTTCGCCCCGCTCCCGCCTTGGAACACCTGAGTGACGGCACCCGGAAGTTCGACGCCGACGGGGGAGGTACTGTCGGCGGTGGAGCCGTTGCCTAATTGGCCCGCCGCGTTGTATCCCCAGTTGTAGTACTTGCCATTGGCAAGCAGGGCTCCGGATCCCTCCCACGACGACGTGAGGGCGCTGACCCTCACCCCGCTCGGCAGCCCGACGACCGGCGTCGGCGAGCCGGTGGAGGCGGTCGAGCCGTTTCCGAGCTCGCCGGCATCGCCGCTACCGCAGGCGTAGACGGTTCCATGCGAGTCGAATAGGGCGTGGGTCCGGGCACCCGTGGCCAGTGTCACGTCCGACAAGGGAAGCTTCTCCGGGCGGCTTTCGACCAGACCGGATACGCAGAGGTCACCGACACCGTTGAGGCCCCAGCCCCAGACGTGGCCGGTCGAGTCGATGGCAAGGCCGGCGTCGAAGGGCATCGGGTTCGGGAGCGACGTGATGGTTACCCCGGCCGGGAAGTCGACTTCTGTGGCCTCTGTCCTGTAGGGCGCCAGCGTTCCGTCCCCGAGCTCGCCGTAGCTGTCCACTCCCCAGGCATAGACGGAGCCCGTCGAGGTGAGGGCATAGCCGTCCGAGTTCGAAGTGGCGAGCTGCACGACCGTACCCTTGATACCCGCGATCGCCCGCGGCGTGTCGAGCTCGAGCTGTCTGATCGCGCCTTTGGTGCCGACGACCCCCCATCGGTAGACGGTGGCGGTCGTTGCCGCCGCGTTGCTGCTGTTCGCGCCTCCGCCGCACGCCGCCAGCACCAGAGAGGCGACCGCGACAATGCCTGCGGCAACGACCGTCACCGGGGGGCGGGCGCCACCCGTCGCAGACCGGCCGGCGATCAGCCCAGGGAGATGGAACGAACCACGCGGGGAGCGGGTCATGGACTCCCCGGCCCGGGAGCCGACCCCCGCGTCCCCTGGCTCCGCCGCAGGTGGTACCGAACCATTGGCCAGAGCAGAACGACCCCGGCGACGGCGAGCAGACCCCCCGCGATGTGACCGAAGATGGCCAGCACGACACCAAAGGCGATCATTCCGACACCGATCGCATAGCGCTGCCAGGGGGTCGCTCGAAGAAGGGCTTGTCTGATGAGAGGGCCGCTGTCGTAGGGCATGAAGAGGGCTCCTTTCCCGTGCGTCCGCACCAACGCGAGTTTAGTCTATATGATAGACTGTCAACTAGTATGACGAATAGCGGACTCGACGCAACGGGCATCCGACCGGGGCTGGGAGGCCAGGCAGCCCGGCTGCCGTGGCTGCTCCGACGGACCAACCAGCGCTACCGTGCCGCCATCAGGGAACGGCTGGCGGCACGCGGGTTCGCGGAATTGCCGCAGCCCGGGTATTGGGCGCTCATGATCCTTGCCCAAGGCGGTACCGATGCCCGCCAGCTGATACGAGAGATGGGCATCAGCAAGCAGGCGGTGTCCAAGCTCGTCGACGCCCTGGTGAGCGGTGGATTCGTCGAGCGAAAGCCCAATGACGCCGATCGACGCCGGATGGACCTCCTCCTTTCGTCAAGGGGCCACCACGCCGCCGAGGTCGTCGCGGACGCGGTACGGGAAACGGAGGAGGCCGTCACCAGAGAGCTCGGTGTGGATCGGTTCGCCGAACTCGTCCAGATGCTCGAGCAACTGACGTGGCCTCGCGATTAACGCCCTGCGTTCCCGCCGTTCCCTGTTCCAACGTCGGGATCCGATGTGCGGATGGCAACCGGAGTCCCCCTGGGCTCAAAGGTATGGGTGGCGCCCGTGCTGAAGCGGGTAAGTCGAACATCATCACTCAGCGGGGCCTCGGTGGGGCGCCGAACGATCTCGGCGACAAGGGCTCCGTCGTCCGAGATACCTTCGCAACGAAGGTGGGGATCGATCTCCCAAACCATGGCGTCGAGGGGTCCCAGATGATCGCCATCCAGCAGAGCAGGCCACGCTCCGTCTGCCACTGCGGCGCTGTCTCGATCCAGCGAGACGACCAGCCGATCATTCTCGAAGGTCACATCACAGTGGACGTACCCGTAGGGCTGGAGGGCGGGATGGAGAGCCAGCAGACGAGCGGCCCCGGCCAGCGTGGGGGGAAGGGCGAGTGCGTCCCGGAGACGAGCGGCTGCCACACCTGCGACCCCTGTGAACTGGCGTCGTCCGTATTCGACGACGGCATCAGGGCCGCCGGCCCGCCTGGCCGCGGCCGCCAGAAACGACAAGACCAGCAAATGGCCCTGCAGGCACACTTCGTCGATGATCCGGCGCAGGGCTGACGCCGACCATTCGGAGAACTGGAGGTCGGCCACCAGTGGACCGGAGTAGTCAGATCGCCCGGGGTCGCCCACGTCGATGGGGGCGAGCTCGAAGGTGGCCGCCCGCGTCGCGGCCATGGCCTCGGCCTCCGCCGGAATCGGCAGCTCCGGGTGCGAGTCGGCGATGGTCACCGTCCAGTGGCAAGCCGGTGACCGGCCGGCGGGCACGCGCGGAGGCCGGTGGATCGGGCGCATCTGCGCCCTCGGGTTGGTGGCGATGGCGGTGGCGTCAAACGTCGGGTCCTCGATGTCGTGGCACATGGCCACGACGTACTCGTCGCCCATCGGCTCGACATCGGTGAGGGCCCCACAGTGGTCCAGCCAGAACTCTCCGTGGTCGTGGTCGGTGACCAGATAGCGGAAGTCCATGAACTGGGGTGGAGCGCCGATATCGAGTTGCAACCCCTTGAAGATGGTCTCGACCGAGTCACCTCCGAAGCCCAGGGCTCGCTGCATGCGGCGGGTGTAGACGGGGCTGGCCCCCATCCACTCCTCGATGGCGATGTCTCGCATGCCGTCGCGCCCGAAGGCGGCGATGAGATGGGGCATGCCGGCCCGGTCGATCAGATGGCCGGCCAGCAGATATTCAGGAGTCAGGAGCGCCAACTCCTCCTGCGTGAGCTCCCCAGGACCTTCGACGTTCGTCATTGCCGGTCACCCTACCGGCCGGGTCCCGCTATCCTGACCGCGGGGATCCTCCGACAGGGCTGCCTCGTGGAGGATGACTCTGAGGGCAGGGTGAATGCAGTGGTGATGCCACCATTGACCGGGCCGGCGGTGATGGCGTCGGGCGTCTCGAGGATGGTTCGAGGTTCAGTGGCCCGCCGCCCTGGCTACGCCCGCCGCCCCAAGAAGTAGAGGAACTCTGTCTGTACGTCCGCACCAGCGGGCGCGTCCAGCTTGGGCCCGAATACGAATGGCTGGCGGATCATGGCGTCCAGGGGCTTGAGAGCCTCATAGGCCCGAAGAACGGATTCCTCGTCGAGGCGCTCATCCGCACCGATCGCCCGTGCCAGGTCCCATGTGTGGACGAGCACGTCCATGGTCATGAACTGACCGATGACCTGACCCGCAGGCATCTTGCCCGTCGGACCATCGATTTCTTTGCCCACCGCCTCGGGGTCTCCGGTGATCTCGCCGATCGCTCGAGTGGCTTTCTCCCAGGCCTGGCTCGGGTCCTCGTCAGCGCCCAGGGGCTCTGACTCCCCGCCCCTGACACTTGCGATCACGCCCCGGTGGTTCTCGACCACGTGCGTCACCACGTCGCGGGCCGTCCACTGCTCGCAGGGGGATTGGGCCCCCCACTTGTCAGGGGCAGCGGCCCTGACCGCAGCGCCGAAGCCGCTCGACACCAATCGGTAATTTTCCTGGACGTCGGTCATCCCTGAAGCGTACGTCTCTCTCGGACTCGCCGAAAGCTCGGGGGTTTTGGAGCGGAGCATCTGTGGTGTGGGCGCTGCCACGTCCGGGGGCCCCGAGTCAGCGCCCGGCCCCTCTGTGGCCCAGCGCAACCGGGTGTGGATAACCACGGATCGGGGTTGGGAGGTGTCAGACTCTTCCGTGGCCTCATACAACGACTTGGCTTGGCATGACTTCTTCATAGGCACGATCGGGGCGGCGGCGGCACTCACCGGACTTCTGTTCGTCGCAATCTCGATAAACCTCGAACAGATTCTTAAATACCCTCAGCTGCCGGGTAGAGCAGCCGGAACCCTCGGGATCCTGGTAAGTGCTCTGGTCGTTTCCGGGTTCGCGCTGGCACCGGGGCAGGGTAGTCGCACGCTAGGTATCGAGATCGCCGCCGCCGGCGCCATCGTGGCCGTACAGGCCGTGTGGGTGGCTCATGGAAAAGGGACGCCCGGTGAACCAACTTCTTGGCGGATCGAACACCTGGCCACGTTGTTGCTCCCGAGCATGGCGTTGATCGTCGGAGGACTGAACCTGGTCGCCGGTGAACGAGGAGGCCTCTACTGGGTACTTGCCGCGATCCTGCTTGCATTCGTTTCGGCCTCGATCAACGCGTGGGTACTGCTCGTCGAGATCAAGCGGTAGGGGGACGTTTGAATCGTTCCCCCGACCGGCTCGGCGGCGCATGACCGGGGCCTTCGTTTGCTGGCAGCTCACGATCGTGGGGCGGTGCCGGCCAGAGGTCACCCTTGATTGGTCACCTTCGCCAAAAAAGGTACGAGTCGATTGAAGAAGGCGTTGTTGGGGTAGGCACCGGCCGGGTCGTTGTGAGAGTAGGTGCTCTGGTAGTTCGCCAGGGTGAGGTTGGTCATCGGGATGCCCGACTGTTGGGCCAAGATCTGAGCGTCCTGGGGCACGCTTGCTCCACCCAGGCGTGCACCGAATGCGTAGATCAGAAGGTTCTTTGGAAGGCTGTGACCCATAGTCGCATCCACGTCGAGCACGCTCTGGGCCGGATTGGCGTTTCCGTTGTCGACCGCCGCGGTGTCGTCGGTCAGGCGTTGGGGGAAGTACCACTCGGTGCCGTTGGCGTTCTGGATACCTTCCCCTGAAAACATCGTTGCGAACCGGTCGATCGGCGTGAGAGCACCAGTGCCGTTCCAACCGTGAACCGGGCCCTGTGCCGCGATGCCTTGCCCGAGGTGCGCCTGGGCAGCGAGCAAACTGGACGGCGATGTCGTTGCGTTGAGCGCGTAGCCGTACTGGCCCAGATTGGTGACCCTCACCGTAGGAACGATGTCTGAAGGCAAGAGCCCCGACGTCTGACCCAGCGAGGGTGCGTTCGGGTCCAGGAGCGCAGATGCGGCGCCTGTCGCCTCGAACAACCCGGCGTACGGCGCGCTGATCCCGCCGAAGGCCAGCCAGGGGCTGGCGTTCGGGGCGTCGAGCGCCTGGAGGGTCTGGGTCGCCGCTTGGGCACTTACCGGTGTCGTGGTGCTGCCACCATCGATGTAGACCAACCCCGCCAGTTGGTCGGCTCCGGCGTTACCGTCGAAGTCCCAGGTCGCATAGGCCGTGACCACCGATCCGCCAAGCGAGTGACCGCCGAGGACAACCTTGCCACCGAGCTTCTTGGCGGCGCCGATCACGACGTGCAGGTCCTGGACGGCGACATTCATTCCCCACTGCTTGGCGAATTCGACCGTCGAGTTCGCCACCACCTGATAGTGGGGAGTGATGCTCGAGTCCTTCAGGTAGCCGAGGTAGTAGTCGAACAGCTGCGTCGTTGTGGCCTTGTGCTCCTTGTACAAATTCAGCTCCGACTGGTCTTCGAGCAGGTTCTCTCGACGTTCAACCGACCAGACTTGCCATCCACCTGTCTTCGAGATGATCCATTTGGCGAGGGGAACGAAGTAGGAGGCGGCAGCAGAGGTACCCGGCTCCAGCACGAGGACGTTCTTCGCACTGCTCGGTCCAACTTTGATGACCCCGACTTTGTTGTACTGAGCCGGAGTGCCGGGAGCGGCGTAGCCCTGCATCCACGTGACGCTCAACGGAGCCGTAGACAACGTCGTCGATGGGCTTGCCGACGAACTGGATCCGCAGCCCGAGAGCACCGCGGCCAGGCAGCTGAACGCGATCGCCACCGTTAGAGTTCGTCTTGACTGGGTGAAACGTCCCATCGGGAACATAGCTCGTCGTCAGGACTGGATGAATGCCAGCAGATCCGGGTTGATCGTCTCGGCTTGGGTGGTCGGCATCCCGTGAGGGAATCCGGGGTAGGTCTTGAGCGTCCCGTTCTTCACCAGCTTTGCCGACAGCGGGCCCGAGTCGGCGTATGGCACGATCTGGTCGTCGTCTCCGTGCATGACCAGGACGGGCACCGTGATCTTCTTGAGGTCCTCGGTAAAGTCGGTCTGGGAGAAGGCGACGATGCCGTCGTAGTGGGCCTTGGCTCCCCCCATCATCCCCTGTCGCCACCAGTTCTCGATGATCGCCTCCGAGGGCTCGATGCCGGGCCGGTTGAAGCCGTAGAAGGGCCCCGAAGGCAGCGCCCGGTAGAACTCGGAACGGTTGGCGGCCAGCTGGGCCTGGAGATCATCGAACACGCTCTTCGGTAGACCTCCGGGATTGGCCTTGGTCTTCACCATCAACGGCGGCACCGAGCTGATGAGTACCGCCTTGGCCACGCGACTCTCGCCGTGCCTCGCGATGTAACGGGCGACCTCGCCGCCCCCCGTCGAGTGGCCCACGTGTACGGCGTCGTGAAGGTCCAGATGGGCTGTCACTGCGGCCAGATCATCGGCATAGTGGTCCATGTCGTGACCATCGCTGGTCTGGGTGGAGCGGCCGTGCCCACGGCGGTCGGCGGCGACGACCCGATAGCCATGGTTGAGAAAGAACAGCATTTGGGTGTCCCAGTCGTCAGCCGAAAGCGGCCAGCCGTGGCTGAACACGATGGGTTGGCCCGACCCCCAATCCTTGTAGAAGATCTCCGTACCGTCGGTGGTGGTGATGGTGCCCATGCTCAAAGCCCTCCTATCAGGTGGTGATGACGAGACCGGCCATATCGCTGAGGATCTGAGCCCCCGGTATACGCCTTTCGGGCCAAAATATCCAGGCCCTTGAGCTGTGCCCTCTGCCTGAGATGCGCGGCCGTGCCGCAATGCCAAACCCGTACACACGGCCGTCCGAGAGAGCGGATGAACTCCGAGTGTCAGCTTGACCCTGGGGGATGCCCGTCGTACGTCTGTTCCCGGTTGGCGTCGTTGTACATCTCGGAGACGATCAACCACGACCCGTCGGCTTGACGCTGGAGGACCCGAAGGGAGTGGTTGTCCCTCACCTCGATCTCGCCACCTCCCACGAGCTTTTGCCCCTCGACTTGCAAATGGGCCGAGACGAGAACCACGTCGGGAGTGAGCACTCGGAGTGCGGTCTTTGGAGGAGCCTTCAACGTCCCCGCGTTGAAGTTGCTGTCCGAAAAGAGGCCACGCAGGTATTCCACGATCTCGATTCCGCCCTTCCTGACGGTCCCAAAGGCATTCACCCAGTCGGCGTCGGAGGTGTAGATGCCGACCAGTTTCTCGGCATCTCGCTCTTGGAACCCAGTCATGAGCGAGATCAGAGTTGCGGCGATGGCGTCCTGGTCAGCCTGGGCCAGGGATGAAATGTCATTGGGGTCCCCAGCGGGGGTCATGTCGGCTCCCTTCGATCAGGCGAAGCTTGTCGGGTTCGGGCCGAGCTTCACCTTTTCGGCCGCATCCAACGGTAGACCATTCGATCCATGCCGCTCTGTACCTACAGATGGCTCGGCGACCTCACCGGAATTCAGATGAGATGGCCGAGCAAACTGCGCAGGCTTGGGCCGCACGCGCACGCGCTTTACGTTTGCGATGGGTTCGCGGCACGTTGGTCCATGTCCTCGGCTGAACACGAGTCAATCGAATCGACCCACGACCCGGCTCCGGCGGGGAAGCACGAGAGTCATGATCTTGGCTCCGAAAGATGCCTGCGCCCGCAGTGTCCTCACGATCTCTTCGGTCGTTGCCACTGCCGACCAGGCAAGGTCTGGAGGAAGTGCGTCATCAGAGAACGCCACCCGGTCGGCGATCGCCGCAACTCGCGGAGGATCGACCCTCAGAAGTTCCGCGCGTTCACCATCGGGCGAATCTCGGCGCGACGTGGTTCGGAACTTGATGGCCAGCGATGCCCCTACCCGTTGGCCGAACTCGACACGAGTCTCGGCACGATCGCGATGGAGGTTCCACAAGGCCAGGGTTTCAGTCAGTTCCGCCCAAGCCACTCGTACCGAGTAGGCCGGTGTGGGATGTCCGTCGCCCCGGCGCCGTTGCCGCCAACGCATCTGTCGATACCCGACGTTTACAGCGATCCAGGCGGCCAAGGCAACGAGGGCCGCCAGTACAGCGACTGGCCACACTGGACGGCCGTGCTGGGGGACACTGGGACCCACGTGGTCGCCCTTCACCGGTCCGCTTCGGGTCGCGGGGGCCGCTGTCGGGGCCGTCTGTGGCTTCGGTTGGGCGATGCTCGTCGGAGTCGCCGGAGCCGGCACAGTCTTCTCGGCGGCATGTGGTGGTGGTGCCGCGGAATGGGGTCGGACGGCCGTCTGCCGATCGGCGCCCAATGCCGCCGAATTGGGGAGTTGCGACCCGATACCGATCGCGACGGCGGTGGTGGTGACGACGCCGATTGCACCCGCTCTGATGACGCTCCGGAGATATCCGTTCGGCGATCCGCCCAGCCATGTGGCCCTCGCCCTGCCCACGGTGGCCCGATGGGCGAGTAGGTACGCGGTGGAGGCCCCGGTCAGGCCGGCGATCAAGACCGTGCCGTGGGTGGATCCACCCAGCACCTGGCAGAGAGCGAATATTCCGACGGCCGGAACGATGCCTTGCAATGCTGAGCCCACCCGAAATGCCGACCAGTCAGCCAGAGCCGCGCCTATGCCCACCAACCACAGGGCCTCCAGCATGTAGCCGGCATCCGGGTGCACTGGCGGATGGGGAACGCCGTCCCCGACGTGATCGAGCGCGCTCCGCGCGGCCGCCCACGTTGCTGTCCAGGGTACGCCGTGAGCGGTGGAAGATGGCAGAACCGCCCAAACCGACACCAGGGCGATCACCATCATGGTTGCGATGACTGCGAGTGAGAAGGGGGTGTTGGTCCGGCGGAACCACCAGCCCAGCAGATGGATGCTGAGCACCATGGCAAGGAGGGGGACGATCCATGTGTTGCCGGTAAACACCCGCCAAAATCCCGTTGCCGCCGCCACCGTGGCCAGGGCCAGTAGGGCTGTCGTCAGGGGGTAGCCGCGCTTCTTCATCGGCTCAGGGGGGCGAAGGCGGTATTCCAGGCCCTTAGAAATGTCGGGTGGTCGACGACGTCGATCACGACGAAGGGCAACGGGGGCTCTGGGGGCCCTGCGGGCTGCGAGCCTGGGTCCCTCGTTTGACGTCCGGGCGCCGGGCCGATGGCGACCAAGGTCACCGACTCGGGAGGGGCCAGCAGCGCCAGGGTGGCGACGTCTGTCGACGTGACAGCCGCCGCACTCACCACCACCAGGCTGCCGTCGGCGTGAGAGGCGGCCAGGTCACCGGGATGGTCGACGACCCCTCCGCCCGCACGGGGTTCGACCCTTGCCAGGAGGTCGAGCAGTTGGTCGGCGTGTTCTTGCGTGTGGCCGAAGTCCGTGGGCACGCCATCCGAGGCGAGCAGACGCACCGAACGACCTTCGGAAACAGCAGCGACGGCGACGCTGGCGGCGATCGAGCACGCGAGCTCGAAGGCGGGTTCGTTCCTTGCGACGACTCGCAGGTCGAGCAGCACAGTGAGCTGGGCCCGGGCCGAGGGATGGTCCTCGCGGATCATCAGGGACCCGGTCCGTGCGGTCAGCGCCCAGTGGACCTTCCGGAGGTCGTCACCCGGCTCGTAGTCACGGATGGCGTGGAACTCGTCACCGTCGAAGCCGATTCGGGTGAGCTCGACTGCCTCTGGTGCCGCCGGACCGAATGGCGGAGGGAGCGCCGAGAGTGACAGGACGAGCGGAACGACCACCACCTGATCTTGTTGGGGTGACGTACGCATCTTGTGCATCACGCCGAATGGGTCGCTCACGTCGACGAGTGCCGGGCCGAGGTCGTACACACCCCGCTTGGCCCAGCGCAGCGACGCCTCGGACCATCGTGACTGCCCCGGAGCCATCGATGGCACGGTGAGAACCGGTGCCGGATGGTCACCTGTGACGAGGGCAGGAACCGACCGGCGGACCGTCATGATGGGCGAGCTGCGTCGGTCGGCATTGCGTATGACAACAGAGACCGTTCCACGGGATCCGGCCGTCACTCGTCGGGGCGATGCGTCGATCTGCACGTCCAGGGAAGGAGGGCGTCTCCACACCCACAGCGTCGAGTAGAGCAGCAGCGCTCCTGCCGCTCCGGACAGGGCAAGGAGCTCGTTGGACCCGGCAAGACCGACGGAACCGAGGAGTACCAGCGCGATGATCACCGCCCAGCCTCGTCGCGTCGGGCTGGGCAACGCGTGGGACATTCGCCGGGCGGTCCACGTCTTGGTCAACGAAACCCGTCACCTGTCGGGGTCGGTACCGAAAGGAAGACATCGTCAATCGCATTGGACACTGTTGTACCTGTTGCTCTCGCTGCCGGCGTCAGCTTGAGTCGGTGGCCGAGGACGGGTTCACGAAGTGCCTTGACGTCGTCGGGGATCACATATGTCCGACCGAGGGACGCAGCCCGCGCGCGGGCCACCTGCTGAAGGGCCAGTGCGGCGCGTGGGGACATGCCGAGCACCAGCGATGGATGGGTGCGGGTCGCCTCCGCCAGGTGGACGATGTAGTGCTTGATGGCGTCGGCCACGTGGATCTGCGAGGTCACCCGCATGAGCGCGAGCACCGCGGAGGGCTCGACGATGGCCGGTAGATGGTCGACGTCCGGACCCGTTCCGTGACGGGCCAACATGGCGACCTCAGCATCATGTGCGGGGTATCCGATGCCGATACGGAGCAGGAATCGGTCGAGCTGGGCTTCGGGGAGCGGGTAGGTACCCGCATGCTCGACCGGGTTCTGGGTGGCGATGACCAGAAATGGCGAAGGAAGGGCATGGGACGTACTGTCCACAGTGACTTGCCCTTCCTGCATGGCCTCGAGCAGCGCGGCCTGAGTCTTCGGCGAAGCCCGGTTGATTTCGTCGCCGAGCAGGATGTTGGCGAACACACCTCCGGGCCGAAACCGGAAACTGCCCTGCTCGCGCTCGAAAATGTTGACGCCGGTGACATCGGAGGGAAGCAGATCGGGCGTGAACTGGATCCGGTGCCATTCGAGACCGAGCGAATGGGCCAGGGCCTTGGCCAGAGTCGTCTTGCCGACGCCGGGGACATCCTCGAGGAGGACATGTCCGCCCGCAGCCATGCACATCAGGGTCAATCGAACCGGTTCGTCCTTGCCCTCGAGCACTCGAGCGACGTTCGCCGTGACCGCGTCGAAGACCTCTGCGTAGAACTGCACAGGTCCCGGTGCCCCTGCTCCGCTCTGGGTCAACGTTCCTCCTGGGCCACTGGATAGGAGGGCAAACGGTAGTGGTCACGGGCGTTGCGGGCCAGCCGAGGGAGAGGCCGGCCCAACGCCGGCGCCGGCCCGTAACCGTAGACCGTGGGTCCCGTAGCGACTGACCGTGGGCCGGGTCGCCCACGAGTTTTGTTGAGTCTCCCGAACCGGAGCGGTTATCGGCCGTGGTTCAGAGGCTGATCGGCCGAGGAGGGTCGGCGGGTCGACATGACCGGTCGGCAAGCGGCAGGCTGTCGGGGTGACCATGGAAGTTCTCTTCGCCGGTCTCCCTGTCGCAGACCTACAGGTGGCAATGGGCTGGTATGAGCAGCTCTTCGGACGGGCCGCCGACATCGTGCGACCCCGAACGCGCCGGAAGGACCGTCGTGACCATATCGGTTGTCGATCGAGACGTGTTCGTCGCCGATCTCGCGAGTCGGGGGATCAGCGCCGGGCCGATCGAGGCCGTCGGTGATGCCGGGCGCACGGCCAATGTGGTGGATGCGGACGGCAACGTCATACGGTGGATCCAGGTCGGTACCCGCAGTGAGCACAGAAGTCGAACGCACGATCCAAGTCCGCCTCCGAAGGAGACCGGGGCCATCCCCGAGGTGCGGTCAGCCACGGTCGAAGACGCCCGCTGATCCGGCGGCATCGGTGACGCCGACCGTCTGACACCAGCGACCGTGGCGATGGAACGCACGGTATGGTCCATGGCCATGGACCCACTGGTCGCCCACCAGCGGGCACAGGACACCTTCGCCGATGTGCTCGTCAACGTGACATCCGATCAGCTGTTGTCACCCACGCCGTGTCCTGAATGGGATGTGAAGGCTCTCATCGACCATGTCATCGACGGCAACCAGCGAGTCGCAGTGCGAGCGGGTGGCCAACCGGCGCCACTCCCCGAAGACCTCGACGCAGCCCACCGCGCTTCTGCCGATGCGGCGCAGGAGATCTTCGCTCAGCCCCAAGCTCTTGCCCGCACCTACCAGTTGCCCATCGGAGAACTTGCCGGCACCGCATTCATCGAGTTGCGGACAAGTGACCTTCTCGTCCACGCCTGGGACCTCGCCGTCGCGACCGGACAGCCGACCGACCTCGACCCGGAATTGGCGGAATACGTACTCGCGTTCTCGAAGCAGATGATGAGCCGCCCTGGGCTCCGCGGTGATGACCGTCCATTCGGTGAGGAACAGCCCTGCGGCGACGAGCGCCCAGCCGCGGATCGAGTCGCGGCCTTCCTCGGTCGGGAGGTGAGCTGAAGGAGAGATCAACAGTCGCCCCGCCCCCTGCTACGGGCTGCCTTCGGTACAGGTCCACAAACCCCGGAGGTCGGACTGTTGATCTCAATGGCTACCGTGGACAGAGCCACGAGATGCCGAGGTCGGGGTCTCGCATGGCACCGAGCCAGGAGGTACATGAATGCCACAACCGGTCGTGCACTTTGAGGTGGTTGGCAAGGACCCGACGAATCTCCGGAAGTACTTCGGCGAACTCTTCGGATGGGAATTTGATGTTCCCTCGCCCGTGGCGAAAGAAGTGTCGGCTCCGGACGACTATGGATTTCTGAATGTGATCACCTCCCAAGATGGGCCAGGAATTCCCGGAGGCGTCGGAGGTGGGCCCGGATACGAAAGCCACGCTGTCTTTTACGTTGGCGTGCCCAATGTCGAGGCGGCTCTGCAGCGTGCCGAAGCGCTCGGAGGGACACGTGTCATGGGCCCGGCGACCTCGCCGCGTGGACTTGTCGTCGGCCATTTCACCGACCCGGAAGGCACCCTCATAGGCCTCGCCGGAGCGGAATAGCGACCTACCCGTCGACCCGGCAAACGGGGCAAGCCACCTAGAAACTCCAGCGCGTTTGGCTGAAGTTCTCTCCCTTGCCAAATCCAAACCCGGTCTCGGGTGCAACCCGATAGACGAGCACCTCTGCTCGCCGAATGGCGTCCCCCAAGCCGGACCATGTTCCGTCCGGTGCGACGAAATGCGGTCCGTACTTCGACTCGTAGCTGTTGGCGACACGTCCGAGCTCGGAAGGGTCGCTCACTCCTTCGGCCGTACCTTCAATCACGAGATCGAGACCGTCCAGGGTGCTCTGTCCCGTACTAAGGACGCAATGATGATTTGTTAGGAGGTTCTTGGCTTTCCGTTCGTTTGGTCCGGTACAGAAGTACAGAGCCCCTTCGAGCCAGATCCCCAACAGGGGAGTGACATGCGGACGGCCATCAGGTCGAACGGTCGAAAGCCAATACAGCTCAGCGCCCGTCAGCTCGTCCCGAGCCTGAGACCACTCCGTCGGTATGGCATCCGGGCTGCTGAAGGAAGCGCCCAGCTCGGTCACCGGCACTGGCTCAGCCATGGCGCTCTCCGATCGTTCACGTTCGTGCGAGCAAACCCAGCGATGCCGGGTAGGTGGGCCCATCGTTCCACACGCCCCGGTAGATACGTGGGAGTGGGGCGTTCACCGATTGAGGATCCTCTTGCAGGAACTCAGGTCGCTGAGACTGTCCCCACATACTCGATGTTCGGGACGCTAGTGATCGCCCGGAAGTGCATGCCGATCAGCCACGGTCGATAACCGACCCGCTCCCGGCGTTTCGGGGATACTCCGTAGGTAATACCGCGGGGAGGTTCCCCCTTAATTTGACTGCGTGAACCGCAGCTTGTTTCCAGACGGGTCATGGAACTGGGCATCGATTCCATACGGCATCTCCGTGGGCTCCATGATGAACTCGACGCCGCGCTTTTTTAAGTCCAGAAAGGTCGCCTGGCAATCGTCTGTTGCGAAGTGGTAGTTGCCAATTACGCCTTGGGCGATGAAGTCTCGCAGCTGTCTGGCCAGCTCACCGTCGATCACCGGTGGACCCGGGACCGTCAGAATGAACGACATATCGGGCTGACTCGTTGGACCAACCGTCAGCCAGCGGTAGTCACCCATCTCTGCGATCGTGACGTCTTCGCGCACTTCCATGCCGAGTACCTTCGTATAGAAGTCAAGCGCCTCGTCCTGATCATGGACCCATATCGTGGCGTGTGTCAGCCCACCCAGCATTGTCATTCCTCCGTTGTTGATCTTGGGGATGACGTTAGACAGTTTGCTTGGCGCCGTCTTCTCGGAAACGTTCATTCTCTTGTGGACGCCCCCAGGCCTGCATCACGCAGGCCGGTATCCGAGCCCGGTCGGTGACTGGAGGGAACTTCGCTCGGTACACAGTTGGGGAGCATCCAAAGTAACGGGAGAAGGAGGTGGTGAACGAGCCCACGCTGCTGAGTCCAACACTCATGCAGATGTCTGCGACCTTGCGATCCGTGTCGCGAAGCAGTGCCGCAGCTCGTTCCAGGCGACGCGTCAGTAGGTAGTGATGGGGAGTCTCACCAAACGTCCGACGGAACTCGCGACGAAAGTGGGCCGGGGACAGTCGAGCAGCACCCGCGAGGACCGGAATGCCAAGTGACTCAAAGTATCTAGAGTCGATCAGATCTTTGGCCCGGAGAAGGTGGCGAGCACGAGGGACGGTGGCCACATCCGTACAGTATCGCGGGCCTGACGTTTACCCGGCGGTCGCAGGCCACGCCGGTCAATAGCGATCCCAGAGCCGGTGATAGGTGATACCGATCACCGGCAATCGGCTATGGGTTGGATTCGGTGCCCCGGCCCGGAAAGTAGTTCAGATTGGGTCCCCATTGGTCTAACCATTGGCCAGCGCCCGTAATCTTCCACCCCTGGTATTGAACGTCGGGCGGTACTTCGATGTCGGACCCACCCCGGAATGCAATCTTGAGAGTTCCGTCTGAATCAGCTCCGGCTGAGACAACAACGGCCCGAAAGAGCGAGGCCAGCTCGGTCATGCCCAGCGGCGACCAGTTCTCAGTCCACGGCTCAAACTTTACCAAAATACCGCTTCGATCTTCCCCAGATCGGACGGTGAAATCACGCATGAGATCGACCCTGATTTCAGCTTCGGGTCCGAGTCGGACCCCTAACCGCTCGTCAAACTCAAGTCTGACAAGGCCCATAAGGCAGATGGCAGTCAGTGATGTCCCCTCCAGCTCGTCGAGGTCAAACCCTCCATCATCGCGTTCGATCATCCGAGAACAAGTATGTCGTGTTGGATCGAAGATGCGTCATCAACCGGCGCCCGGGGGCAGGCCTTCGGTGCCTGAAGATGGTCGGCGTCCCGATTCGCTACCCTCGCACCATGTCAAAAATCCTCATCACTGGGATGTCAGGGACCGGAAAATCTTCCGCACTCCGGCTCCTCGCGGAACGGGGACACCGGACAGTGGACACCGACACTGACGAGTGGAGCTGCTGGGTCACTTTGCCTGATGGTTCCCCGGACTGGATTTGGCGGGAGGACGCAATGAGCGACCTGCTCCGGAGTCACGTCGGTGGGGGCCTCTTCGTTGCTGGCTGCAAGACGAACCAAGGACGTTTCTATGGAAGGTTCGACCACGTCGTACTGCTCAGCGCACCGGCCGACCTTCTCTTCACAAGGATCGCAGCGCGCACTGACAACCCGTACGGGAAGACGCCCGCTGAGCGGGAGATGATTCTTCGTCACGTCGCAGAGGTGGAGCCTCTGATTCGTGCGTCGGCGACGATCGAGATCGACGCCTCTGCGCCGCTCGGCGACGTAGTCAGTCGGCTTGAGCAACTGGGCTGAGTCGGGTATCCACACGTTAGGAAGTGGCGATAAGCCAAGGTCAATAACCGGCCCGGTCCCGGTGTTGCGGGGCAGGCCGAGTTACTTCCGTCGTCGCCGATTGAACATTCGCTTCAGACCCTCGGCAAACCGACCAGCGCCCTCAATCTGACCCTCAGGGGTGAGCGGCGAGTACGTGGGAACCATCGGCGAACGGCCCCCTGGATCAGTCCGCCGGTTGTCTGCTTGATGGCGTTTCTTGCGGGAGCGCTGACCTGAAGAACCCATGCTCGCAGTATCTCACCCTCCCGGTGATACGGGACACCCGCCGATGAGTCTTCGCCTGGTGGCCGTGGGAGCGAGGCCTGCAAGAGCGCAGGCAAGCACCTGCTTCCACGACGGCGCACCTCCTGCCAGACGGTCGGGAAGCCGACACACCCGTTCGGCCGTGCTCGTACTGTGGATCCGAAGAAATTCGGTGATCGATGTCGAAGAATGGCATCCCCGTTCGACTCATTAGCGAGAAGTTCATCAACCACAAACCAAAAGGAGTGATCGACATGCCCCGATTCATGGGATTCGTGAGGATGGAAGAGGGTGTCGGGACACCGCCACAGGCGTTGTTCGACGCGATGGACGAGTACATCGGTGAGCGGGCCAGCAAGGGGATCTTCCTCGACGGTGGCGGTCTCTACGGGACGGAGGACGCGGTGAACTACGTCGTCCGCCAGGGCGAGGTCACCCGTGTCGACGGGCCATACTCCGAGGCCAAGGAGGTCGTCGGCGGTTGGGCCATCATGGAATACCCCAGTCTCGAGGAGGCCGCCGAGGACCAGCGGTCCTTCGCCGAGCTCCATGCCAAGCATTGGCCCGACGTCACGGTGATCTCCACTCTGCGCCAGATCTCGACCGGCCCGGAGGCGGCCGACGCCTGACGCCGCATCCGTCCGAGCTCAGCCTGCCAGCGGCGGCAGTAGGCGGAAGGGCGGGAGGTCTGAGCCGGTATCACTACGCTGAGGTGGTGCCGGCCCGGACCCGTCCCAACGACCCCAATGTGGCCGTCTGTGCCGCCTGGCGGGCCGAGTCCGCCCGGCTCGTAGCAGCCCTCACACGGATGACTCGCGACGTGAGCCTCGCCGAGGACCTGGCCCAGGACGCCCTGGTCGCCGCGCTCGAGCAGTGGCCGGAGACGGGCGTGCCGGATAATCCGATCGCATGGCTCATGACCGTGGCGAAGCGCCGAGCCATCGACCACTTCCGGCGCACCGAAACCATGCGCCGCAAGGTCGCCGAGCTGGGACATGCCAGCGACAGGCAAGCGACGGCGGTGCCCGACGTCGAAAGTCAGGTCGACTACATCGAGGACGACGTCCTCCGCCTCGTATTCCTGTCCTGCAATCCGGTGCTGACGCCAGAGTCACGGGCGGCGCTGACCCTGCGGCTCGTCGGCGGCCTCACCACCGCCGAGATCGCCCGAGGATTCCTCGTCACCGAGTCCACCATGGGGCAACGGATCTCCCGGGCGAAGAAGACGCTGTCGGAGGCCCATGCCGAGTTCGAGCTGCCGGTGGGAGCGGAACGGACCGAGCGGCTCGACGACGTGATGGCGGTCATCTACCTGATCTTCAACGAGGGGTACACGGCCACCACGGGTGAGGACTGGATGCGCCAAGACCTCGTGGACGAGGCAATCCGGCTGGCGCGGATGCTGGTCGACCTCACTCCCGACGAACCCGAAGTGTTCGCTCTGGAGGCCCTCCTCGAGATCCAGGGCTCGCGGATGCCGGCCCGCCTCGACGAGCACGGGATCCCGGTCCTGCTGGAGGAGCAGGACCGTAGCCTCTGGGATCAGGTGCGCGTCCGGCGAGGCCTGGCGGCCCTGGGGCGAGCGGAGGAGTTGGCCGCGACCGGGGCCTCGGTCGGGCGTTACTTCCTGCAGGCCCTGATCGCGGCACAGCACGGGCGCGCTGAGCGCGCGGAGGAGACGGACTGGCACCGGATCGCGGCTCTCTACGACGTCCTGTCCCGCACCGCGCCCGGGCCGGTCGTTGAGGTCAACCGGGCCGTCGCCCACGGTCGGGCGTTCGGTGCCGACGCCGGTCTTGCCGTCCTGGAAGAGGTACGCGACGACGCCCTCGGCGAGTCACCGTTGGTGCCGAGCGTGCGTGGAGACCTGCTCGAGCGGGCTGGTCGGCACGATCAGGCGATGGCCGCGTTCACCGAGGCGGCGGCACGTTCGGCGAATGCAGGTGAACGCGCCGTACTGGTGCGCCGGGCGGACCAGAACCGGCCGCCTTCTTAGTACTGCGCCTCCGCGTGGGGTGGAGGCTGGGATCGATGCCCGTGCGCGATGCTTACCCGGTGGTCGGGGTCACCCGCACGTCGGCACCGGATGGAGGAGTGATCCGACGGCTACGCTCGCCGAAGCTGAAGTGTGAAACAGAAGGAGACACCGATATGTCGGAACGCATCATCGTTCTGCGCACCGAGCAACCACAGCGGGTTCTCGTCGATGTCTGTTCCGCTCTGGCCGATGCAATCAACGAGCCGCATGCATGGCGAACCGCCGACACAGAGCTGCTAACGGTCTACGCCGAGGCCGTTTCCTCGCTTGCTCGACTTCGGCGAGCGCAGCTGGCTGGGCGCCCGGGTACAGAGGTCCCCGTGGCCATCATTGACCACCTATTGGACCGCCTGCGCCAGACGCAAGCAGGTGAGATCGAGATGCCCCTCGCTGATGTGGTCGACCGGCTCCACGCTGAGGCGATCAGAGACCTGGTCACTGCCTGATCTTGAGCTTGACTGGGGCGCTGCCATCAGCTGGCGTGGCGAGAGACGTATTCGTCCAGGGCCTCACGACTCACGTCAGCCAAACGCTTGCCCTGCGCCCTGGCCAGTTCCTCCAGCGCCGCTCTGGTCTCTTGTGGCACACGAACGGTGAGACTGGGAGTTCGTGCATTCCCACCCGTCACCGATGGCCGACCCCGGTGGCGGGCGAGAGCACGTTCCGCCATCTCCTCGGCGGCCTGTTCGGTCAGGCGCCTCCCATCGGCCAGATAGACCTCCTCGGCGTCGAGATCAACATCGGTCCCAATCGCTCCGGGCTTGATCTTGCGGCGTGTCATCGACCCTTCTTTCGGTAGTGCGTAGGCATTACGTGGATGACCAAATAGCAGTCAGGTTTCTCGATCGCCACGATCTCGAGTTCCCGACCGCGTTCATCGTCAGCGACCCAACTGAGCACGGTCGCGCCTGTGTCCGGATCAGTGGTGATGGTGGCATCGGTCGTGGCGACCACGTGGTAGGCGGACTTTCTGCCGACTCGGTGTTTCCGGGATCCCCGAGTGAACCGGACCGGCTTCACTCCCATATTGTGTCAGACATAAACTGTTTGTGCAAGGCACAACACCACTCGACGGCAGCACCGATCACCCGTATAACCACAGATTAGGGGCGCCCGGAAGTGCCGGTCCGGGCGCATGCAACTTTCGCGAGCAGTGACAAGGTTTGGACATCCCCGGCGCTTCCGCACCTGCACTTGCTTCGGGTCACTGGCAGGATTGGTCGAGACCGGCGACTCTCCGACCGGGGTTCGAACACCGCCCTTTGGCTTGGTTGGCGAATGCCAATGAAATACAGCCTCTGAACACGGAAACGTCGTGATTCCTACAACATTGGTGGAGATGACGGGACTCGAACCCGTGACCCCCTGCTTGCAAAGCAGGTGCTCTAGCCAACTGAGCTACATCCCCTTGTCGCCCCAGCGAGGTTCCGGTCAGGTCGACTGGGGTTGATCCACTTGTCACGGACGAGAGCCCGTCCCCGCCCGGCGGCAAGCCCGAACGAGTCGATCAGAAAGCATATACGGCACGCCCGCCGCTCCTTCGTCCGGGCGTCCGATCCTCGCGTCCGACAGCTCCAGAGGAGTCACACGTCGGATCTAGGGTCCTGTCGACGGACCACCCAGAGGTCCGGGCCGGGTAGGCCACGGCTGTTGCGGGATTCATCCCCCATGAGGCCGGCCACCGATCGCCCCTTGGCGGGGCCCCGCAGAACGATGACCGTCGGCCGGGACCTCACGCGGTCCCATCGCCCCGGCCCAATTGTGGAAAGGATCGACCATGTGCCCGACCGAACGACGGACTGATCTACTCGTGCAGCTGAGCGAAGGAATCTCGGCGCTCACGACATCGGACGAGTGGGTCCGGCATCTCGACGTTCAGAGCAGGTTCCATCGGTACAGCTTCGGGAACGTAGTACTTATCGCCGCGCAGCATCCCGAGGCGAGTCGTGTGGCTGGATTTCGCGCCTGGCTGAAGCTCGGGCGGAACGTGCGCAAAGGGGAGAAGGCCATCTGGATCCTCGCACCCATGGGGACGAAGAAGCCTGCGGAGAACGAGTCCGGGGAAGACCGGATGATCGTTGGGTTCAAGTCCGTGCCCGTCTTCGACGTCTCTCAGACCGAAGGTCAGGAGCTGCCCGTCGTGTGCCGACAGCTCGTGGGCGCCGAACCGGTCACCTGCTCCAGCCGGTTGACGGACGCGGCGGGCTCCCTCGGCTATTCGGTCGAGCCGACGGAACTGCCGGATGGTGTCAACGGTGACTGTTCGTTCGAGCTCCGCCGGATCCGGGTCGAGTCCCGCAACTCGCCGGCCCAGCAGGTCAAGACCCTCGCCCATGAGATCGCCCACGCCCTGCTCCATCACGATCATCGGGATCGCCGCCTGGCCGAATTGGAGGCGGAATCCACTGCCTATGTGGTCTGCCACCACCTCGGGATGGACTCCGGCTCGTACACCTTTGGCTATGTGGCGTCCTGGGCCGGCGGAGGGGAGGACGCCGTGGCCGGCATCAAGGCCTCGGGCTCGCGCATCCAGGGGGCGGCCTCGACCATCCTCGATCTCATGGGCACCGACCGGGCCGAAGCAGGATCCGATGCCGCGTGAGCAGTCGATCGACCCGAGGATTTCCTGGTGGTCGGACCGTCCTGATCCGGTAGGGTAACCGTGAGGCTGCGACGGTCTGCCCTGACACGGTCACCGCCGACGGCACGCATCGAACGTCCAAACCACAAGTGGAGGAGCACCATGGCCGTCTCAGCAGGTACCAGCGATGTCCTGATCGGCGTGGCCCAGCACGATTCCAGCGCGCTCGAGGGCCTCTTCGAGGCCCGCCTCGACAATCTGGAGTCTTCGGGCCTCGACCCGAAGACCTACTCACTGGTCAACATCGCCGCGCTGATCGCCGCCGATGCGGCCCCGGCGTCGTACGTGTTCCAGGTGGCTTTCGCCCTCGAGGCGGGCGTCACCCCCGAGGAGATCCTCGGGCTGCTGGTCGCCCTCAACCCCACGGTCGGCAACGTCCGCATCGTGTCCGCCGCGGCAGAGATCGCATTCGCCCTCGGCATCGAACTCGATGCCGACGAGAGCTGAGGGGGACCGACGTGCCTTTCGTTCGCAGACGCCCACTTCTCCGTGCCGCCGCCGTCGGAGGCGTCGCCTACATGGGAGCCAAGGCGGGGACCAACAAGGCCATGCAGGCCCAGGGGGCGCAGCAGGCCCCGGCCGAGCCGGCGCCGGCTGCTCCGGCACCGGCCCCCGCAGCCGCGCCGTCGGGCGGTGACGACACCATCGCCCGATTGACCCAGCTGGCTTCCCTCCACGACTCGGGCGCGCTGACCGACGAGGAGTTCGCTGCTGCCAAGGCCCAGGTGCTGGGCTGACTCAGCAGTCGGGCCCGCCCACCTCCGCGGGCCGGCCGCCCACCTCCGCGGGCCGGCCAGTGTCGGTTCAGGCTTCCGCAGCGCTGGCGCGCTCGTACGAGCGCTCGATCTCGTCCCAGGCCGCGTCGACACCGTCGAACCCTCCCACCACGGTCTGCTTGCCCGGCTCGAGGTCCTTGTAGACGTCGAAGAAATGGGCGATCTCACGCGTGAGGAGCGGCGGGAGCCCTTCGAGGTCCCTGACCGACTCCCACATCGGATCGCCACAGGCCACCGAGATGATCTTGGCATCCGGACCCGCTTCGTCGGTCATCCTGAAGACCCCCACCGGCCGGACTTCGACCCGGCATCCCGGGAACGTCGGCTCGTCCAACAGGACCAGGACGTCGAGTGGATCGCCGTCCTTGGCCAGGGTGTCGGGGACGAACCCGTAGTCGGCCGGATAGAAGGTGGCCGAAAACAGCCGCCTGTCCAGCCGTATGACGTTGCGCTCGTGGTCGTACTCGTACTTGTTCCTGCTCCCCTTCGGTATCTCCACGATCACTTCGACGGTTCGGTCATCAGTCACGGTATGCGCCTTTCGTCACCACCCGGGCGGGTATCCCATTGTCCCTCACGGGCGACCGCCGACCGCACCGCGACGGGCGCCGGCGCCGTCCGCCCTGCCCGCCCGCCCCCTCGGGGCGGGGCTGATCGTGGCCCCCGGTGGAGCCGTCGGACCTGGTTGCTATCGTTGGCCAATGAGCATCGAGACCGTGCGGGGCCCGAGAGAGGAGTTCGGCAACGACTCCGATCCCCGGTACTTCGCCCGCCAGCTCTCTGACCTCGACTTCAACGACCGCCTGCTCGATCTGGTCGACGATCCGGACGTACCCCTCCTCGAGCGGGTCAAGTTCCTGGTCCTGTTCAGCGAGCGCATCGACGAGTTCTTCCAGGTCCAGGTGGCCGGCCTGCGGCGCCAGGTCGTCGCCGGCATCAAGAGCCTCGCCCTCAACGGCAGCACGCCGGAGAAGCTGCTGCGCGACGTCCGGGACTCGTTGGAGCGGATGGTCCGTCGCCAGGAGCTGCTGCTGCTGGACCAGTTGGCCCCGGCCCTCAAGCGCGAGGGGATCGAGCTCTGCGACTGGGTGGCGCTCGGCGCCGACGAGCGCTCGTATCTCCACGAGGTATTCGACCGGCTGATCCTGCCGGTGGTCACCCCCCTCACCGTCGACCCGAGCCATCCATTTCCCTATATCTCCAACCTGTCACTCAACGTCGGCGTCGAGGTCCGCAACCGGAAGGACGGCACCTCCCGCTTCGCCCGGGTCAAAGTGCCGCCCAACGTCGCCCGGCTGTTGCCGCTGCCCGGCGGCGAACGGTTCATCCCCCTCGAACAGATCCTTGTCGCGTTCATCGACGAGCTGTTCCCGGGCATGGACGTCGGGGCCCCCTGCGTCTTCCGGGTCACCCGTGACGCCGACCTGGCCCTCGACGACGATGCCGCCGACGATCTGCTGCTGGCACTCCAGGAAGAGTTACGCCGCCGTCGCTTCCTTCCCGTCGTGCGGCTCGAGATCGACTCACGGACCTCCGAAGGACCGGTGGAGCGGCTCACCGAGGAGCTCGGGCTGGACAGCGACGATGTCTACCGCTTCGCCGGCCCGTTGGGGCTCGAGTGCATGTGGGCCATCCACGCCCTCGACCGCCCCGAGCTCCACGACGAGCCGTGGACGCCGCTCATCCCCCACGCCTTCGCCACCGTCGAGCGGGAGGAGGACGCCAGCATCTTCGAGGTGCTCGACCGCCAGGATGTGCTCGTGCACCATCCCTACGACTCGTTTTCCGCCTCGGTCGAGGAGATGATGAACGAGGCGGCCGACGACCCCCACGTCCTGGCCATCAAGCAGTGCCTCTACCGCACCTCCGGCGACAGCCCGGTGGTTGCCGCGCTGGTTCGGGCAGCCGAGCACGGCAAGCAGGTGGCGGTGCTGGTCGAAGTGACCGCCCGCTTCGACGAGGAGGCGAACATCGGCTGGGCCCGGGCCTTGGAAGAGGCGGGCGCCCACGTGATCTACGGACTGATGGGACTCAAGACCCACGCCAAGACGACCCTGGTGGTCCGCCAGGAGGGCGATGCCGTACGGCTGTACTGCCACGTCGGAACAGGCAACTACAACCCGAAGACGGCCCGGATGTACGAGGACCTGGGTGTGCTCTCGTCGAGGCCGGCACTCGGGGCCGATGTGACCCGCTTTTTCAACTACATCACCGGGTTCAGCCAGCCACCCCACTATCAGGAGCTGGTCACCTCACCGGGCGGTATCCGCGACCGGGTCCTCGAGTGCATCGACGAGGAGGCCAAGGCGGGACCCGACGGCCGCATCGTGATCAAGGTGAACGGTCTCGATGACGTGGCTGTGATCGACGCCCTCTACCGAGCCTCGCAGGCCGGTGTGCCCATCGATCTCATCGTCCGCGGGATCTGCTGCCTGCGCCCGGAGGTGCCGGGACTGTCGGACACCATCCGGGTCCGGTCCATCGTCGGGCGGTTCCTCGAGCACTCACGGATCCTCCGCTTCGGTGGATCCGACGGGCGCCGGGCGCAGTACTACATCGGATCGGCCGACCTGCGCAGGAGGAACCTCGATCGTCGGGTCGAGGCGATGATTCCTGTGGCCGACCCCGACGCGGTGCTGCAACTCGAAGAGATCCTGGAGCTCAACCTGGCCGACGATCGGCAGTCGTGGTCGCTCGACCCCGACGGTGGCTGGCACCGGATCCCGACGGTGGTCGGGGTGGCCACCCAAGAGGCCCTCGAGGCGGCCGCGCTGGAGCGCAGCTCGCTCCTCGATGACGCCCGGCGTTCGCGCACCACACTCTGATCGCTCCCGGGCGAGCTGGGGACGGGCCAATAAGCTTGAACCGTGAGCGACGACAGTGCCCGGGGTGGTCCGGCGCCCAACCCGCTGCAGGGGATTCCTCCCGAGGGTCGACGTCGTGCCCGACGTCTGGCCTGGCTCTACACCGCGGCGGGAGTCGTCCTGCTGCCGTGGATCGGCTTCCTGGCCGTGACCCTTCCCCGCCGGCAGTTCGACCTCCACTACCGGGCCGCCTGGGTCGGGTTCGACATCTTGTTGGTGGTCGCCATCACCCGAACCGCCTACATGGCCTTCCGGGTGGATCAGCGGGTGCAGATGGCGGCCACGGCCACGGCCACGCTGCTGATCGTCGACGCCTGGTTCGACATGACCACCTCCGGCGGCCGCGGCCAGTTCTTCGAGGCCTTCCTCCTGGCCGTCTTCGTGGAGATCCCGGCCGCGGTCTTCTCGATCTACGTGGCCCGTCAGGTCAACCGCCGCGCCCTGGAGCTGGCTCGAGCCGCCGGTCCGCCTCCGAGTCCCCCCGGCACGGCCACCGGCCGGATGTCTCGGCGGCGCCGGGGGGCCGCCACGGAATCCGGGGAGTAGGCGGGCCGGGCCCTCTCAGGCGGTGGCCTCGTCGATGCGAGCCAGGACGTCATCGGTGAGCTTGGGCAGGACGTCCAGCGCGGCGAGGTTCTCGTGGACCTGTTCGACCCGGCTGGCGCCGGTGATCACCGACGAGACGTGTGGGTTCTTTGCGCACCAGGCGATGGCCAGCTGGGCCAGCGAGCAGTCGAGCTCCTTGGCCAGCTGCTGGAGGGCCCGCACCTTCTCGTTGCGCTCGGGATCGGTGAGCATCTTGGCCAGCCACTCGTAGCCGGGAAGGGTGGCGCGGGATCCCTCAGGCACCCCGTCGAGGTACTTGCCGGACAGGAGACCCGAGCTCAGTGGGCTCCAGGTCGTCAGCCCGAGCCCGATGCCGTCGTAGAGAGGGGCATATTCCTTCTCCACCCGGTCGCGCCAGAACAGGTTGTACTGGGGTTGCTCGACCACCGGCTTGTGCAGGTTGTGCCGGTCGGCGATGTCCCACGCCTCGCGTAGGGCCTCGGCCGACCACTCCGAGGTCCCCCAGTACAGGGCCTTGCCGCTCGAGATGATGTCCGACAGGGCCCACACGGTCTCCTCGATGGGCGTCTCCGGATCCGGCCGGTGGCAGTAGACGAGATCGATGAAGTCGAGGCCGAGACGTTGCAACGAGCCGTCGATGGCCTGCATGAGGTACTTGCGGTTGAGGGTGTTGCGCATGTTGACACTCTGGTGGAGCCCCCAGAAGAGCTTGGTCGACAGCACGTAACTGTGGCGGGGCCATCCGAGGCTGGCGATCGCCTCGCCCATGATCCGCTCGGATTCGCCCGCCGAGTACGCCTCCGCGTTGTCGAAGAAGTTGACGCCGGCGTCGTACGCCGCGGCCAGGCAGTCCTCGGCCAGGTTGCCGGACAGCTGGGGTCCGAACGTGACCCACGATCCGAAGGACAGCACGCTGACCTTCAAGCCGGATCGGCCCAGGCGTCGATACTCCATGTCCATGGCGGTTCCTCCTCTTGGGTTCCCGACGGATCCTACGGTCTCGACGACCGGATCCGTTCGGCACCGGACCCGGCGAGTCAGGCCACCATCTCGACGGTGGACACCGTCACGGCCTGGCCTCCGAGGACCACCCGGTCGCCCCGGCGGCGCATGTGGATGGTCCCGCCCCGGGCGGAGGCCTGGTGGCCGACCAGCTCGGTCTTGCCCAGTCGCTCCCCCCAGTGGACGGCCAGCGTGCAGTGGGCCGAGCCGGTGGCAGGATCCTCGGGAATGCCGACGTTGGGACCGAAGACCCGGCTCTCGCAGTCGACCCCGGACACATCGCCCGGCGCGGTGATGACGACCGCCCGGCCACCGAGGGCGGCCAGCTCGGCCAGGTCGGGCTCGAAGCTCCGGACCCGCTCGGCGTCGGCCAGCTCGATGAGCACATCGAAGCGACCGCGGCCGAACCACTTGACTCCCGCGATGGAGAGATCGGGTGGGGGCTCGGCTTCGGCTGACGGGGTGGCCGGGAAGTCCATCTCGATGCGCCCTGAGGTGCCGAAGACACAGGTCAGGAGGCCGCTCCTGGTGTGGAAGCTCGCCGGGGCACCGAGCACGTGCGCCGCGGCCAGCGTTGCGTGACCGCACAGGTCGACCTCGACCGACGGCGTGAACCACCGCAGGTCGTGGTGGTCGTCGGACCTCGGGGCCACGAACGCCGTCTCGGCCAGGTTCATCTCCGCGGCCACCTGCTGCATGCGGGCGTCGGGAGGGAACGCGTCGACGATGGCCACCGCCGCCGGGTTGCCGGTGAACGGCCGGTCGGTGAAGGAATCGACCACGGTCAGCGCCAGTGCCATCGTCAAAGTCTACGGAGTCCGGTCAGCGCGCCGGAACGCCGCGGCCATCGGAGCCCTGGTTTGACGGCCGGACATAGTCGATCAGGTAGCCGGGGGTGGGCGTCGAGGTCGCCCCGTCCCCGTCGGCGACGGGCGCGGACGGCATCATCCGCAGCGGTACCTGGCCGGCCCACACCGGCAGGTCGAGGTCCTCGGGATCGTCCTTCGGACCGCCGGTGCGGACCTTGGCCGAGGCCTCGCCCAGGGGGACCCGGACCACCCGGGTGGCACGGAGCTCGGACAGAGTGGGAGGACGCGCGTCCGAGCCCCGGCCGGGCACGATGTGCTCGACCACGGCGGCCAGCGCAGCCCGCTTCTCCTCGACGTCGGTCACCTCGGTGCCGGTCCCGTAGACCACCACCGACCGGTAGTTGATCGAGTGATGGAACGCCGAGCGGGCGATGACCAGCCCGTCGACGAGGGTCACCGTGACGCAGACCGGCACGCCCGACGAAGCCTGGCCGAGGGTGGCGTTGCCCGGCGCCCCGTGGAGGTAGAGCCGGTCGTCGATGCGGGCGTAGGCGGTGGGAATGACGACGGGACCCGCATCGACCACGAATCCCACATGGCAGACGAAGCCCTCGTCGAGGATGGCCTCGATCGTGGCCCGGTCGTAGCGGCCGCGCTCGGCCAGCCGCCGGACCCGGACCCTGGCCGTGGGCGGGGTGCCCGGTACGTGGGGCGGTGTTCCCTGCCCCTCGACTGCTTCCGTCCGGGCCTCAGTCATGCGTCGACCCGCAGCCGCTCCCGACCGCCCCGCCGGCGAGCCCTTCGTTGGTTTTGTTATAGTACAAACTGTGAATCATGCAGTACAATATCGCCTGGGCGGGGACACCGCCAGGGCCATCGCCCGGAGCGTGGAGGACTCGATCCGGCGGGGCGACCTGGCCCCCGGGGACGGGCTCCCAACGGTGAGGGGCCTGGCCACCGACCTCGGGGTCAGTCCTTCGACGGTGGCCAACGCCTACCGCGAACTGCAGCGGCGTGGGGTGCTGGTCGGATCGGGGCGCCGGGGTACCCACGTCCGGCGGCAACCACCGGTCTCGTCCCGTCTTCCCATGTCGGTTCCCCCCGGGGTCCGCGATCTTCGTACCGGCGGGCCCGACCCCGACCTGCTTCCTCCGCTGCGCTGGCCCGGGTCCAACCCCCGGGGCTACGGGGATCCCGCCGTCTCGCCCCGGCTGGCCGACGTTGCCGGCACCAAGCTCGAAGCAGACGGGATCGACGGGAGCGCCATGGCCGTCGTGGGTGGAGCCCTCGACGGGGTCGAACGGGTGCTCGGTGCGTGGCTGCATCCCGGCGACCGGGTGGTCGTCGAAGATCCCGGGTACACGGCGTCGCTCGACCTGCTGGTCGCCCTGGGCATGGAGGTGGTCCCGGTCGGGGTGGACGAGCGGGGGATCCGCCCCGACCGGCTTGACGCCGCCCTCGCCCGGGGCGCTGACGCCGTACTCCTGACCCCCCGGGCCCAGAATCCCACCGGCACGGCCTGGGACGGATCGCGGGTCGCCGAATTGGAGGCCGTCCTCTCCCTGCACCCGGACCTCCTGGTCGTCGAGGACGACCACGCCGGGCCGGCCGCGGGAGTACCCGCCCACACGGCGTGCCGGGCCAGGCAGCGTTGGGCCACCATCCGATCGGTGTCCAAGTGGCTCAGCCCCGACCTCCGGCTGGCCGTCCTGGCCGGTGACCCGACGACCGTGAGCCGGGTGGAGGGGCGCCAGGCGCTCGGTACCGGATGGGTCAGCTACCTGCTGCAGGACACCGTCGCCGAGCTCTGGGGATCGCCGGAGGTGGGCGTGCTCCTGGCCCGAGCCGCATCCGCCTACGCCGATCGTCGAGCCGCGCTCACCGATGCGCTGGCCCGGCGCGGGCTGCACTCGACCGGAACCTCGGGCCTCACGACCTGGGTTCCGGTGAGCGACGAGCAGGCGGTGGTCTCGGGTCTCCTGCAGAGGGGGTGGGCGGTCAGCCCCGGCGACCGCTTCCGGATCGCATCGCCGGCGGGCATCCGGATCGCCATCTCCACCCTGGATGCTGACGAGTCGGAGCTGCTGGCGGAAGCGTTGTCCGACTGCGTCGTTCAGCGACCCGTTCGCACCGACTGAGGCCGCAGGCCGACCGCAGGCGGCGACGGGTGCTCCGACAGAACCTCAGCGCTGGACGCGCGGCGACGTGCCCCCGGCCGTGGGCTTTCCGGTGAGGACTTGAAGGACCTCGCCGATGGCCTGGTCCCGATCGGGGGTGTCGGGGACGGGCAGGTGGTGCTGGATGTGATATCGGTTCCGGCGGCCGTCTCGTTCCTTCACCACGTAGCCGGCATCGGCCAGATCGCTGACGATGCTGTAGGCACTGCGCTCGGTGATCCCGAGGGCGCCGGCGATATCGCGCAGGCGTACGTCCGGATCGTGGGCGATGCACAGGAGGGTCCGCCCGTGGTTGGTGAGGAAGTTCCACTCGGCCATCAGCAGAACGGTAACAGAAAGACGAAAAAGATTGCTAGTTATGGAGTACCAGAGTATTGTTGAGTACGTACCCCTGGACGTCCGTGACCCACGGTTATCTATTTCGGGTGTGCAGCAAGGATTCCCGACATGTGGTTCCTCCCGTACCCTTCCGCGCATCAAACGCGCCTGTCGCGCCATGACAACGGCTCCGAAGGGCCAGACGCCCGACGCGGCTCGGGACGGAGGCGATGGGCGGTGGCCTCGGTTCTCGGAATGGCCGGCACTTCGCTGGTACTGCTGGGCACGGCCTTCGTGCCGGTGGCGTCGGCCGCCAGCACCGTCGACCTGGGAACGGCGGCGCCGTTCGCTGTGCTCGCCTACAGCGCGGTCACCGATGTCCCCACCTCTTCCATCACCGGCGACGTCGGGCTGAGCCCGGCCGCGGGCAGCAATTACGCAGGTCTGACCAAGGCTGAGGTGGACGGGACTATCTACACCACCAATGCCGCAGGCCCGACCGGGTACACGGAGGACCCGGGCCTCCTGACGACGGCGAAGAACGACCTGACCAACGCCTTCACATCCGCCAACGGACAACCGGCCACCACCACCTACACCACGGGCGACAACCAGCTCGGCGGCAAGACACTGACGCCGGGGGTCTATGCCTTCGGTGCCGCGGCCACGGCCAACATCACCGCGGCCAGCCCACTGGTCCTCGACGGCAACGGGGTGTTCATCTTCCAGGCCTCCTCCAGCCTGGTCACCGCATCGGGGAGCGTCGTGCGCCTCGAGGGCGGAGCTCAGGCCTGCAACGTGTTCTGGACGGTCGGAAGCTCGGCCACCTTGGGTTCGAGCAGCACCTTTGTGGGGACCCTCATGGCGCTGACCTCGGCCACGCTGAACTCGGGCGCGACCGTGCAGGGCCGGATCCTGGCCCAGAACGCGGCCGTGACCCTTGACGCCAACACCATCACCCTGCCCCCGACCTGCCTCGCGGTCACGCCGCCCACCACCACGACCACGACGGCTCCCGGGGCCACCACGACCACGACGGCTCCCGGGGCCACGACGACCACCACTGCGGCAGGTTCCGGTGGTTCCGGTGGGCCGGGAGGTTCGGGCGGTACCGCCGCCGGCACCGCCGGTACCGCCGCCGGTGGTGGCGGAGGAACCGGTTCGGGGACATCAGGTGCCGGTGGAACGACCGGTTCCGGAGCGACGGGCACCGGGGGAACCGGGGTGGTGCCGGTGGGCTTCCCCCACACCGGCCTGGGGGGAGCGGCCCACGGCCGTGACGACGATCTGATCGTCCTCGGTGCGCTGGCCCTGGCCGGGGCAGCCGGAGCGGCATTCCTGGCCGTCCGCCGGCGCCGGTTCCCGCTCGTCCCGGTCCGGACCAGCGGAGGTGGATGATCGGACCCGGTTCGTCACGACCGGGAAACGGCCGAAGCTGTGGGGGTTGGTGGCGACCGTGCTGCTTCTCGTGGGTGCCGGGACCATCAGCCTGGGGTTCCGTGGAAGCGACCATGCACTGCCCGCCCCTGCGCCGTCGGCCGCAGCCAAGAGGGCAGCAGTGAAGACCCCACCGATGGTGGAGGCATTGTTCACCGCCCGTTCGGTACCGGTCTCGCTGCACATTCCGGCGATCGGGCTTTCGGTGCCGCTGTCGACCCTCGGCGTCAATGCCGACGGATCCGTACAGGTGCCCGACAATATCGTGCAGCCAGGATGGTTCCGGCTCGGTCCGACCCCGGGACAGCTGGGCTCGGCGGTCATCCTGGGTCATGTCGACAACTACACCGGCCCCGGTGTGTTCTTCGAGTTGCGAACACTGGCCGCCGGCGATCGGGTCGACGTGACGCTGACCGATGGTGCCATCGTCCAGTTTGCCGTCAACTCGGTGGCCATGTACTCGAAGCCGAACTTTCCCGCCGATCGCGTCTACGCCTCGCACGGGTCGAGCGCCCTGCAGCTGGTGACCTGTGGCGGGACGTTCGATCACCAGACGGGCAGCTATCTCTCCAACGTGGTCGTCTACTCGTCGCTGGTGGCGGTGGACCCCGCGTCGGCCGGGGTCGGTGGATTGCCGGTGGGCCATTCGACGGCCGGCTCGACCTGAGTCACCGTGTCAGCCGAGGGGCAATGACCAGTCGGCGCGACCACCCGTTCAGTTCGAAACGTCCCCGACTGCGGTGGAGGCCGGGTCGTGGATGTCGGCGGCCACCGTTGCAGCCAGGCCGACCGGACACTGCCAGGTTCCCGCCGCCTGATCCTGGAAGCCCATGAAGTGCTCGACCAGGCATGATGCCACGGCATCGATCGGGGACCACGACGTCCCGGCCTCCGCGGTGGTGACCTCGGCCACCAGGCTGGGCACGGCGTCGTTCTCGGTCTCGGCGTTGGCGACCTCGTGGGCAACCAACGCCATGGTGGGTGAACCGCTGAACACGGTGGTGGCAGCCCCGGCTGCGCCGGACGTGCAACCCGTTCCGATGCCGGCGTCGGGAATCGTGCCGCACAGGGTGGCCGTGTTCCCCATGCTCCAGCTCCAATTCGGGCCGGGATCGATGCCGTCTGCCTCGACCTCGGCCACCAGAGTGGTCACGACCGACGTGGTCGTCGGCGCCGCCACTGTTGCCGGTGCCGGAGCGGGCGACACCGCCGGTTCCGTCACCGCGGTGGGTACCGGAGGGGCTGTCGCGGTGGGGGTCGGTGCTTGGGCCGTGGCCGTCGTGGTGGCCGTCGGGGTGACCGTCGGGGCTCGAGTCTTCCGAGCGGCCAACGCCTTCCGTGCCACGGCACGTGCTCGAGCCGGGCCGACAGTGTGCTCCGTGGCCATCGTGAGAGCCGGCGGGCCCGGGTCCCGGCTGGCATCGGCAGGGACCGAGGCCGGTCGGAACGAGGGGGCGAGGCTCACGTTCAAGAGTGCGGCGAGGACCACCGCCGACGAGACGACGAGGACCCAGCGACGCCTGCCGCGGTTGCGACTCATGCCGATCTCAACCATGTGTTGAAGGCTACCGGCGTCAACACATGGTTGTCAACACATAGTTGAAATCCCAGCCTGGGGACGTTACGCTGGCCAGATGCCGTCAGATCCCACATCGATCGCCGACCTCTGTGTCGAGCGTGGCCGGAAGGAGGCCGTGGCCGGCGTGGCCGGTGAGCCGGCCGGGTCGCTGACCACCCTCCGATTCGCCGATCGCCTTCGACGCTCCGCCGAGCGCCTGTGCCAGGTGTCTGCGGAGAGCGCCCGGCGCGACGGGGCCAGTTGGCGGGAGATCGGCGAGGCGGTCGGCGGTATCACGCCGCAGGGGGCGGAGCACCGGTTCAGTCCGGCCGCCAAGGAGCGGAGGTCGAAGGCGTCGAAGGCGGAGTGGGCATCGAAGGAGCGACGTGCGGAGTAGCGGGCGGGTGGCAACGTCGGCGCATTGAGCGGAGACAGGCAAAGCGACCGGAGACAGGCGAACCACGGGCGGTCGGGCCGTGCCGTGGCGATGCGCCATCACCGCGACTGACGGGAGCTTGCCGTCCCCCTCGCTGCGGCAAACTCCCCGGGGAGGGTCCCGTTGTTGTGACACCCGCGCTGACCGTTCATCCGCATCGGCAGGTCGGGGACGACGAACGTGGGTGAGGCGGAGCGCGGGGCTAAAGCATGTCTGCCAAGCGTCCGATCACTCCTAGATGGAGACCGATGTCGCCGCTACACCGGAGCACCACATCTCGGGTCTCTACACCAACATGTTGATGGACTCACTGGCGGCGAGGTTGCCCGAAGGCGCCATTTGGAGCGTCCTGCACAGGGCCGGCGAGAAACGAAGCCTCCAGGAGCTCAAGACATCCTCGTCATGGAGCTCCTACGACCAGTTCAAACGTCTGCTCCAAGAGGCCAAGGTCGAGTTGGACGCCACCCCCGGGGCGAGGGAGAGGCGTGCCGAACCGATCAGGCTCATCGACACCGAGATCGCCGAGACGGTCCAGGCCCTCGGCTCCCCCGGCGATGTCCTCGCCGGCACCACCGACTCGAGCGCGATGGTACCGATCCGTCGCTACGAGACGACCGAGGTCGGGCCGACCGAGTGGACGATCCGCGAGCACTTCATCAACGGCTTTGCTCCCTACCCTGAGTTCTGTGAGTTCGCCGCCGGCCAGTACGCGCTGATCCCGCTCTTCTTCGGCCTCAAGCCGGCGAAGGTCGTCGAGGAGGAGTGCCAGTGCCGGGGGGACAGCGCCTGTCTGTTCCGACTCCGCTGGGTGGAGGGTGATGGGGCGACGTCGCGGGCCGAGTATCTCGAGGTGCGCACGCAGCTGCTCGAAGCACGGCTCGAACAGCTTCAGGGCATGGTCACCGACCTCGCCTCAAACGAGCGCTACGAGGATGTCCTCCAGGGGATCGTGCGCTCGTCGATGCGGGCGGCCGGGGCGGGCGGTGCACTGATGGCGCTGGAGCCCCGGGTACCGGGCGGCCCCCGAAAGATCTACTCCGACGGTCTCTCCGACCCGGAAGCTGACGGCATCGCCAACGACCTGTTGGAGGGGGGTGCCGGTCGCAATGACGTGGATGTCGTCGATGTCGTGTCCGCCCGTCACCACTACGGGGTCCTCGCCATCGGCAGGCATGGCGGCATATTCACCTCCCAGGCCCGCAACGCTCTCGAGACCTATGGCCGCTTGGCCGCCGCCGCCCTGGATGCGGGCGACGCTCTGGAGGAGGCTCGTAATCAGGCCAACACGGCCCAGGTCCTGCTGGAGCTGTCCAGATCCCTGGCCGAGATCGTGAGCACAGAGGAGATGGCGGCGAAGGTCGTCCGGGCCGTCCCCGACGTCATCGACTGCGACCGGGTCGCGCTGATCCTCGACGATGGGAGCTGGCAGGGATCCGGCGACGGCCGGTTCCGCCTGGTCGCCTCGCACGGGTATCCCGATGATGTCCTGGACTTCATCAGCTCGCGATCCTTCACGGCGGAGGAGGTGGGGGCGGTGTCCGAGTACGGGCTCGTGGAGCGTGTCGATCACCTGGACGAGCCTCATCCCGTGGGAACCGTGGCCGCTGTGTCCGCGCCGATCAGCGTGGCCGGAAACACGATCGGTTACATCGTCTCCAGCGTGACGTCCAACCCCCAGCGCCTGGCCATCACGCCGCGATTGGCCGATCGCCTGAAGGGGCTGGCCGCCCAAGCGTCCATTTCCATCAGCAACGCTCAGCTGCTCGATCAGATCCTGTTCCAAGCGGTGCACGACACACTCACCGGGCTCCCCAACCGCGCACTGATCCTTGACCGCACCGAGCAGATGCTGGCCCGGGCCCGCCGCACCTACGTGCCGGTTGCTGCGCTCTTCATCGATCTCGACGGTTTCAAAGACGTCAATGACAGCCTCGGCCACGCGGTCGGCGACCAGCTGCTGCAGGCCGTGACCGCCAGGCTGACCGCCACCATGCGTGAGAGCGACAGCATCGGCCGCCTGGGTGGCGACGAGTTCGTCGTGCTCGTCGACGGCACGACCATGGACGTCGGACCGGAGCTGGTCGCCGAGCGTCTCCTCGAGATCCTCCGCGAGCCGTTCGAGGTGGAGGTCGGCGGCGCGCTGAGGTTGACAGCCAGCATCGGGATCGCCGCCGGTATGCGACCTTCCGCCACCGAGCTTCTCCGTGATGCCGACATTGCTCTCTACCAGGCCAAGGCGGCAGGGAAGGACTGTGCAGTCGTGTTCCGGCCGGAGATGCATCGCGCGGTGCAGGACCACCACCTGCTCGAGATGGATCTCCGCGTGGCGTACTCCGGTCGCCAGTATTTCCTGAACTACCAGCCGATCTTCAATCTCAAGACCGGCGAGACGATCGGGGTCGAAGCGCTGCTGCGCTGGCGTCATCCTCTCAGGGGCGTCGTGCAACCGGATGCGTTCATCCCCATCCTCGAGAGCTCCGGCATGATCACAGACGTCGGTCGATGGGTGCTCGAAGAGGCGTGCCGTCAGGGTGCGCACTGGCGCTCACTGGGGCACGAACTCCACGTTTCCGTCAACGTCTCGGCCCGTCAACTGGAGACGGACCAGTTGATCGAAGACATCCGGCGAGCACTCAAGACGTCCGGATTCGACGCACGATCGCTCATCGTCGAGATCACCGAGACCTCCATCATGAGAAATGTGTCGGCCGTCGTACCCCGGTTGGCGGCGCTCAAGGAGACAGGCGTACGCATCGCCATCGATGATTTCGGTACCGGTTACTCCTCGCTCGCCTATCTCCAAAGGTTTCCCGTCGACATTCTCAAGATCGACCGATCCTTCATCTCGACCATGGCGGATTCGCCCGAGTCCGGAGCGCTGGTCCGGACCTTGGTCCAACTGGGAAAGACGCTCGGCCTCGAGACGCTCGCCGAAGGGATCGAGGAGACGGAGCAGCGCTCCCAGCTCGAGCGCGAGCAGTGCGACAGCGGGCAGGGATACCTCTTCGCCCGGCCACTGGACGCTGATGCCATCGAGGCGTTCCTGGCCGATCGATCCGGCGGTCAGGGCTCGCGGGAGATGCTGGACGTCAGAGTTCGGTGAATACCTGACCCGACTGCGCCGCAGATCACCCCGCCTCTGTCGGCGGCCCCAGGACTTCCCGCCGCCCACGGTCCGTGGGCGCTTCGGGACGGATTGTCGACCCCCTGGTGTTCGGCGATGAGGCTCCGGCGTCTGCCTTCCGGACCGGCAGGCCGGCCGGGCATCCACCCCTGGGCCTCCCGTCCCGACGGTCGCCGAGGTGTCATTCCGGTGACGTCGTCGACAGGGCCTGTAACGAAGATGTGACTCAGGCGTTGCTGTAGCCACAACCACATGTTCGGCGGGATCGCTCGGTCGCTCTCGATGTGTCCGGCGTCGCCTTTGACAGAAGGAGTACCAGTGATTCGACGAAAGACTCTTCGTGCCGGGGCCACGATTGCGGTGGCCCTTGGGCTTTGCGTCGTTGCATCCCAGGGTGTCGCCTCCGCATCGCCTTTCAACGGTCGCCCCACCGTGGATGAGGTGCTACCAAGCCACGGACCCGCCATCGGCGGGACCTCGGTGAAGATCTTCGGTCACAACCTCAGCGGTGCGACCGCGGTCGATTTCGGGCAAAAGGCCGCGACGTCGTTTTCGGTGGTATCGGACGCTGTCGTCGACGCGGTGTCGCCGGGCGGGACCGGTAACGTCAACGTGCGGGTCGTCACGCCGGCCGGAAAGAGCGCAGCGGACCCCCGGCATGACCATTTCACCTATGACGGACCGATCGTGAACGAGGTCATCCCAAATCACGGCCCGCTCGTCGGTGGGACCACGGTCCAGATCATCGGGCACAATCTGACCGGAGCCACCGCAGTCGACTTCGGTCCCAACGCAGCGACCTCGGTGACGGTGGTCGGGGACAGCAGAGTGACTGCCGTGTCCCCAGCCGGGACCGGGGTCGTCAATGTGCGGGTCATCACACCGTCCGGGGAGAGTCCCGCCACTCCTCGGTACGACGCCTTCGCCTACATCGGTCCCAATGTGACTGAGGTGATTCCCAACCACGGACCGACCACGGGCGGGACCGCAGTCCGGATCGTCGGACACAATCTGACCGGAGCGACGGCAGTCGACTTCGGGACAACGGCAGCGACCTCGTTCTCGGTCGTCTCGGATGCCGTCGTCGACGCGGTGTCCCCGGTCGGCACGGGAGTGGTCGATGTGAGGGTCATGACACCGTCGGGGGAGACCGCGATTCGACCCGCTGACCACTTCACGTATGTCTCCGCGTTGCCGATCGTGACTGAGGTGATCCCGAATAAAGGGCCCGCGGTCGGAGGGACCTCGGTCCAGATCGTTGGGCACAATTTCACCGGAGCGACCGTCGTCGACTTCGGGACAACGGCAGCGACCTCGTTCTCAGTCGTCTCGGACGCGGTCATTGATGCGGTGTCCCCGGCTGGGACCGGTGTGGTCAACGTGAGGGTCACGACGCCTCCGGGGGAGAGCGCAGTCCATCCTCTCGATGACTTCACCTACAAAGCCGCAGTTCCAACCGTGAATGAGGTGGATCCAAACAATGGCCCGGTGATCGGCGGCACATCCGTACAGATCTTCGGCCACAATTTCACCGGAACCACGGTCGTTGATTTCGGAACAACTCCGGCCACGTCGTTCTCCGTCGTCTCGGACGCTGTCATCGACGCGGTGTCCCCGGCCGGTACCGGCGTCGTCAACGTGA
>JBEKIU010000007.1:0-62045 GCA_050011635.1 Acidimicrobiales bacterium | reverse complement strand
TCCTCGCCAACGTGGCCACTGTCGATTCAGCTGGTCGACCGCAGCTGACGCCCGTGTGGATCGACCTCGAAGACGACGAGCTAGTCTTCAACACCGCGAAGGGCCGCGCGAAGTACGCGAATCTCACCAAGAACCCACACGTCGCAGTTTCTATTGTCGACCCCGAGGACCAATACAACGTCGTCGTGGTACGCGGGTCGGTAGAGCCGACCGAGGAAGGTGCGGACGCGAACATCGATCATCTGGCCAAGAAGTACTTGGGCCTAGACACATACCCCATGCGTAAGCCGGGTGAGGTTCGGGTCAAGTACAAGGTCCATGCTGATCACATCGTGATGCAGTCGGGGGACGACGCCTAACAGCGTCAGATTCCTCACCAGCCGGACGACATCCCCGCTGCGACATGGAATTTGGCAGTCCGGGCGCCGATTAAACGGCAGCCGGGTGATCCCACAGACCATGACGACCTCCAAGGGTGCCGGCCAGGTGGCCCGACGATGTGTCCGCGGGCCTAGGACGGCCGGACCGGGTTGGGCCGCGATGCGGTGATCGTACGGTCCCGCCGAACCGGCTCAAGGGCACACCGCCAATTGCCGATGAGGAATTCGACCGGAATTTGATATTCCGGGAGCTCCAACCCGCCGACGAAAGGCGCTCCCATGGAGGTGTGCCCCACGGATCCCAGCGACCTCAGCTGGTCACCCAGTTCGAGGGGGTCGATGAAACGCCAAACAGAAGGTCCACCGAAACAGGCACTCGCTATTCGGCGGATCCCCGGAGAGGGTGGGTTTTCGATGATCGCCACCGCTCTCGGCTTGGTGGCGACCGCGATCCTCACGGCTCTCCTGCTCGGCACCATGTTGGGTTCTAACGGGACGCCAGCAACCGGCATTTCGAACGGGCCTGGTGTAGCGGAAGCCACTGCCCTTCAGGCTCAGCAGACGCTCACGGCCGGGCTGACCACCGTGGAGACCGCTGCCATCAGCACTGGTGGCTATGGCTCCCTTCAGCCCTCTGCGCTGACAGCATCGGATCCTTCGATCACCTTTGTTGCCGGCCCATCGACCGATTCCGACACTATTAGCATCAGCGTGACCGGCGGGACCGGCGGGACCGGAGGTGCCGGCGGAGTCGGAGGGACCGGAGGTGGAACCGTCACCCTGGCTGACCGATCGACGGGTGGGACCTGCTGGCTGGTGTGGAAAGGGGCAGGAGGTGGCACCTGGTACGGGGCCGAGACGGCGATGGCGAGTTGCACGGCGCCGGCAATCTCGTCGACACCGTCGCCCGGACCGGTGTCGTCGTCGTCAATAGGCTGGCAGCCGGGCTCGTTCCCTGACGCCTGAGATCGCTGGGCTCTAGTTCCTCCCGATATTTCGGCCATCCTGCCTCTGGGACCACCAGCCGGCGCCGGCCATGAGCGAGCCCTGCTCGGTCAACTGGTCGCACGCTTCCGCCGCGGAGGCAATGGACAGGCCGGTGCGGATCAAGATGGTCTCGAATCGGGTCGGCACGTCGTCGACCGCGGCGAGGACGGCGCGTTGAACGGGGTCGTCCTCGGCCGGATTTGTATCGGCCGGGTCTGTTCGCAGCCGGTTGGCGCCGTCGATACTAGATTCACTCGATTCACTCGATTCACAGCTTCGCCTGACCAGTCGGGCATCGGGGTGACTCTGCTCGACGCCCGCCCGGGCCAGCGAGACAGCCACCAGTACATCGGTGACGTCACGAACCGGGGTGCACCCGTCGACCAGGAGCGCGTTCGTTCCGTCTGAGGCGCGACTCCGCACAGAACCCGGAACCGCGCAGACCGGAATCGACCGTCGGGCCGCTGCCTCAGCTGTGTAGAGGGAGCCCCCACTGCGATGGCTTTCGACCACCACCACCACGTCGGACAGTGCGGCGATGATCCGGTTGCGAGCCGGAAACACCCCCGGATGCGGCTTCGTCCCCAGAGCGGACTCGGAGAGAACAGCCCCTCGGGCCGCCACCTGGGCCCACAGGTCGCGATTCGATGGTGGGTACATGACATCCAGTCCGGTGCCGACGACGGCGACAGGCGGCGCCGAGTCGCGACAAGTGGCCCGCAACGCCCCGGCGTGGGCCGCTCCGTCGATTCCACGAGCCAGTCCCGAGACCACGACCACGTCCTCGGCGGCCAGATCGCGGGCCAGCTCGGAAGCCACCTGGCGGCCGTAGTGGGTAGCCGATCGGGTACCCACGATTGCCACCCTCGGCCTGACCTCGAGGACGGTGGGATCCCCCTGGACGAAGAGTACGGCCGGTGCACCCGGGTCTCCCACCAGCATCGAGGGATAGCCCGCCATATCCGGCAAGAGAATGCCGACCCCGGCCCGGATGTATCGCGCCTCGACGTCGCCCAGATCCGTCGTCCGCGACGGCGTCGCGAACCTCCGCCGAGGGTCTGCCGGGTGGGCCCCGGCCTGGACAGCCTTCCAAGCGAGTGCCGGCAGGAACCCGTCCAGCAGTTTCGCCAGCCGAACCGGCGTCATCCCCGCCAGGCCGGAGAGGGCGGCCGCGCTGACTTGCCCTTCGAGAAGCCGGCTCACAGTTCACCACCACCGAGCAGGAAATCGCGCCGGCACCGCAGCAGCAACGCCTCTCGAACATGGGATTCGTCCACCAGCTCTCCTGAACCATCGAGGTCCGCCACCGTTCTGGCCAACCGATGGACACGGTGGAGCCCGCGCGCACTAAGGGATCCGGACCGCACCTGGCGCTCGATGATGGCGGCCGCACCTGGACTCATCGGGACTAGTTGGTCGAGAGATGACCCGGTCAGTGCGGCATTGACCGACACCCCCCGATCGGCGGCTCGTCGGCGGGCACGAGACACCCGGGCGGCGACCTCGGCGGTCGTCTCTCCCGGTTGCCCACTGATCAGATCGTCGACCTCCGGTCGGTCGACCCAGATGGCGATATCGAACCTGTCCAACAGCGGCGCGGACAAGCGTCGGGCGTAGCGCTCGCGGGCGGCATCGCTACAGCGGCATGCGCCGGGGGCGCCCCCTTCACCGCACGGGCAGGGATTCATCGAGGCCACCAGGATGAACCGCGCCGGGAAATCCGTCGATCCTCGAGCACGACTGACCCGAACCCTGCCGTCCTCGAGCGGTTGGCGCAGGGCATCGAGGACCACGGCAGGGAATTCACCCAGTTCGTCGAGAAACAGCACTCCACCATGAGACATGCTGATCTCCCCCGGTCTCATGAACGAAGTCCCACCGCCGATCATGGCCACCGATGATGTTCCGTGATGCGGGGCGCGAAAGGGAGGGAGGGAGACCAGCCCGGAGGATGGCAGCGGGAGACCGGCCACCGAGTGAACCCGGGTGGTCTCGAGCGCGGTTGTCCGGTCGAGGGCAGGGAGCAGGCCGGGGAGACGGGTGGCCAACATGGTCTTGCCCGAGCCGGGCGGTCCAACCATCAACAGATGGTGTCCTCCGGCTGCGGCAACCTCGAGCGCACGCCGGGCCAGCGATTGGCCCCGGACATCCGACAGATCCATACCCGGGGTGCAGGTGGGCGCCCCTGAGGTCGGCAGAAGCTCGCGCCCTGCGGTGGGAGGACCGCCGAACCGTCCCCTCGAACTTCGCTCCGCTGACCCCTCGACCCACGGGATCCGCCCGGAGAGCCGCTCGACCAGATCGCTCAGCGTGGGGGATGTCCGGACCTCACACCCGCCGGCAAGGCCGGCCTCCTGGGCGCTCTCGTCGGGCACCACCAACCGGTAGTGACGGAGCGATTCGGCGAGCACCACGGTGCCCGGTACCCCGCGGAGCGAGCCATCGAGTCCAAGTTCACCGACAAATGCGGTCGATCCAACCGTGTCAGGATGCAATTCCCCTGATGCCACCAGCACGCCGATGGCGATCGGGAGGTCGAGCCCGGCACCGTTCTTCCGCATCCCGGACGGAGCCAGGTTGACAGTGACCCGACGAAGCGGCCACGGAAGACCACTGGACAGCAACGCGGCCCGGACCCTGTCGCGGGACTCTCTGACCGCTGCATCGGGCAGGCCCACCACGGTGAAGCCCGGAAGTCCATTTGAGACGTGAACTTCGACAGAGACCAGGTGGCCGTCCACTCCGATGAGAACGGCTGAAGGAATGGCGGCGATCATGACGCCTCCGATCAGGATGGTTCGCGCCAGGTGGGGCCCATCAGGCTCACCCCATCACCGGCAGTTGAATGGGCGGAGGACCGCTGGTATCTGGTGCACGCGGTCGCTCGAAGCACCGTCGGCACCCTACGGTCGAGATGTGACATCGCCTTCCGGCAATCCAGATCGCCGTAGACGGATCCTCTGGACTTTGTCGCCTACCCGTCCACACTGACCGTGATGTCAGCGGTTGTGACCTGGGGCGTTGCGGCCTGTGACCAGCGGCGTTGCAGCCTGTGAACAGCGGCGTTGCGGCCTATGACCTCCGACCTCCGGCGTACCGACCTGTGAGTGACAACCGCGGCGGCCGGTACTCCTGCCTCGGAGAGGCTCGTGGGGTCGGCGAGGCTCGTGGGCTCGGCTGGGCTCGTGGGCTCGTGGGCTCGTGGGCTCGTGGGCTCGTGGGCTCGTGGGCTCGTGGGCTCGTGGGCTCGTGGGCTCGTGGGCTCGTGGGAGATGCTCGTGGGATCGGCGACCTCGGTGGGTTCGTGGGGTCGGCGAGGCTCGTGCGGCTCCGACCGTCGGCGACGAAGTTCAGGTGGGGAGGGGCGCCCCTGGAGCGCTTGCCCAGACGACCGGCGCGTCCAAGTCCAGGTTGCCGGTCGAGCCATAGAAATTGGCGTCACCGAACGAAAAGATGCCCCCGTCGGAAGCCACCAGCCAGTAGCCCAGCGAGTCAGGTGTCGAGACTGCCCCGACGACCGGGCTGTTGAGCGCGATGCTCCCGGTCGAACCGAAGAAGGCGGCGTCACCGTAGGCGAATACACCGCCGTCGGAGGCCACCAGCCAGTAGCCGAGCCCGTCGACCGTCGGAAGCAGCGCCACGATCGGCCGGTTCAAGAGCACGTCGCCCGTCGAGCCGAAGAACGCCGCGTCACCGAATGCGAAGACCCCGCCGTCGGATGCCACGAGCCAATAGCCCTTGCCATCGGGCGTCGAGGCCATCCCCACGATCGGCTTGTTCAGCTGAATGCCACCGGTCGACCCGTAGTAGCCGGCGTCGCCGTAGGCGAAAACACCACCGTCGGAGGCCACCAGCCAATAGCCCCCGTCGTCCGGAGTCGACGCCATCCCCACGATCGGCTTGTTCAGCGAGATGGCGCCTGCTGACCCATAGAAGTTGGCGTCGCCGAACGAGAAGATGCCGCCGTCGGACGCCACCAGCCAGTACCCGAGGCCGATCGACGTGGGCGTGGCGCCCACGATCGGTTCGTTGAGAGACTTCCCCCCCATGGATCCGAAGAACTCGGAGTTTCCGAAGTTGAACACGCCACCATCCGAGCCATAGAGGCGGTAGCCGGTCCCGAGGGGATTGGCGTTGGTCAGCAAGCCAAGCGTGCTCGGGTCCGCAGTCGGGTCCCCCACCACGAACACGTTGAGTAGATCACCGGCCACCAGATTGCCGGACTGCGAGTAGATCGGCTCGGAGATCGGGCCGCCGGCTCTGGTGACCACGATCGAGACGGACCCAGCTCCCACCATGACGGTGGCATCGGTCGGGGACGGGGGGTCATTGGTCAAGGACGACGCGATCTTCGTTCCATTCAGGTAGATGTCGACTGGGGCCACGTCGGCGGCATTGCGGAAGACGATGCGCGACTGACCGAGCGGAGGCGTCGAGCGGTCATTCACGAAGCCGGTGACAGTGGCAACACCACCCGGATGGGTCAGATAGACCAGCGCTGTCACGTCCTGGCCGGTAGGCACGCTCACGATGCCGGTCGCAACGGTCGTGGCCCCGAGCATCGCTGTCACCGAATAGTCGCCGGACGGAACGAGGCCATACTTGAAGCCTCCCTCGGCCACGGTCACCGGCGGGGATCCGTCCAGCGAGATCTGGAGAGGTGTGGCCGATGCCTCCTGGAATATCGAGAGGAATCCTGAGCCCGTGGACGCAGAGCGAGGGACGACTGCTTCGGGAACCACCCGGGGGAGGTCGGCCGCCCCCGCCATCGACCGCCCGTTGGTCGCGGCCATTGTGAGTGGTCGGGCTGTTGTGCCCGCCCCGGCTTGCCTGGCGGTGGTCCCCGAACCCGCCTGCGTTGCCTCCGCGGCACCAGAACCAAGCCCGACGCCAAGAACCGTCGCCACGGAGACCACAATCGTCGCCGTCCTCGACCTAGTCAATGCGCGCTCCTTCGCTCGACGTTCCACCGCGAACTCCACCGCCATCTCGGCTCCTCTCAGGTTGCTCCAGCTCAGACTTCGGTCCGTCCGCACCAACCGCCCGAATTGGCTGCACGGGCGAGCACGGTGGGCCCGAGACACCGCAGACCTGTCCACCGCCGAACAGGTTCTCCACTACCGGTGGCGGTCTCCACTCGGAGGCGAGAGCACCCAACGCGGGGTCGGTCTCACCTGCGAGAATGTGCGCCTTCAGCCGTTCGAGCTCATCGGATCCGAGGATCAGGCCCGAGATCCCGCGGTACTGAGGGGAGGACAGCTCCTCTACCCACCCGGCGATCAACAGATCGGGGTCCTGGCCCGGATACCGCTGCTGCATCGCCTTGTGAATCGATCGTCGGTCGGGCAGGTTGATGATGAGGGCGAGAAACAATCGGTGTCGCGATTCGCGCAGCATCCCCCGTCGTGCGAGGAGGCGGCCCCTGCGCACCTCTTCGGCGAACACGGGACCCAGCAGCTCGCCGAGAACCGCATGACGCTGTCCCAGTCGTCGGGTCAGTACTTCCAGAGCCGAGCCATCTCCGTAGCTGCGGGCCCACTCGTCGCAGACCCGAAAGGCCGTCCACAGGTCCTGCCCACCGACCACGTCGAGAGCCACCTCGGTGGCCTGCGAGGGGTCGAGCCGGTACAGGGAGTGCAGACCACGCATCCTCATCCGCAAGCGGTCGTCGACGTCGAGCGCGTCGACGCCGAGGCCCGGGAGCCGGTACTCGTACTGCGGACAGGGCAGATCTGACGAATCGTTGCGAGCGACGATGGTGACCGAGGGGCGGTCGAGGTGGAACAGCGCGTGGATGAAGTCCGACCCGGCCACGATGGGCCGGACGTCACCGGCCCACAGGATCTCCGTATCTACCATGGCCAGGCGGCCGGCGACGAGATGGCGGTCGGCAAACGTGTCACCGTCCTCGAAGGAGTACTGGACATGCAGGCTCGATCCCTGCAACACCCGGAACGCCCCCTCGAAACCGTGCTGGTGGATCGATGTCGTCCCGTCCATCCACGTGAGTGCCTGGACCTGGAAGTTGTCGCTTCGGTACATCACAGCCGGTGGTTGGCCGAACTTGTCCGAGGACCGTCGTTGCCCGGGAAGGCCGGTGCCGGCGGCGAGCAGGCCGAGAATGGCTTCGGGGGTGAGGTCAGCGGGGACCGGTACCTCGCGCAGGGCGTCGGTCGCCACTCGGGCCAACTGCCCGGGCCGGCGGCCGAGGGCGGTCCAACGCTGGTCGATCAGGTCACCGAGACGTCCGAAGTAAGCGAGGCCGCTCTCCACACCCCCGTGCCTCGTCCTCGCCCCTCGCTGAACCTCCCGGGCCCTCCGCGTCTCCGACGCCAGGTCCGGTTCGGAGCGGGCGACCGGCGGTGCCGTGGTGCCGCTACGGCGCCGGCCGGGGACGCGGGTGTCCAGACGACGGAGCCCGGTGTCGAGCCCACAGGCCTCGAGCACGCGCTCGGGGAGGTCCTCTGCGAACGGCGGTCCCCAAGGTACCGAGACCTCGAACACGGGGACGGTGGCGGCGACTCGACCGACGTCGATGAACTGTCGGCGAAAATGGTCGCGGCCCCGCCATCCCTCGATCCGCTCGCACCGGCCGAGCTCGAAACAGGCCTCCCCCGCCCGCAGGGTGCGGGCACGGACCTCCTGATGCTCTCGATCGGGACGGGGCAGGACGACGGCGCACAGCGGTGGCCGATCGAGTGTGGTCGTCGCTGGAGCGACGGCGTGGCGCTCGTCCGCGGTGACGCGCACCAGGGCTTCGGCGCCGAAGCGGTCGGCCAGGGACGCCGCCTTCTCCCGCAACCGGATCTCACGTCCCGAGCGGATGCACCGGACGCCGCCGGCCCCGACACCGGCCGTTGCATCCCCGTCCCCGAAGTCGAGGGGCAGCACGTCGTCCGTCACCAGCGACGCTCCTGAGGCGCAGAACATCGCCGCCATGGTCGACTTCCCCTGCCCGGAGGCGCCGACGAAGGCGATCGAACGCCCGCCCAGCTCCACGGCACTGCCGTGGAGCACGAATCTCCCGCCGACGGACAACAGGAACGCGGTGACCGTACCAGGGACCACGATCGGGATCACCTGGCTGCGCCCGGCTACGGCGGGGTGGCACACCACCCGCCGCAGATCGCTGTCGATCACGAAGTCTGCGATCCCGGGCATGCGACCGGTGTACCCACCGTCGACCCGACAGAAGGTGTACCAGAGGTATCCGTCCACCGCGAGCTCCGCGACCACGTCCTCCGACGGGCGCTCGAAGGGAGGATCGGTGGGCTCACCCAAGACGAGCGTGACATCGACCGCGGCCTGGTCGGCGTCGGCCACGACGTCCGCCACCAACGGTGCGGACAAGGGAATGTCCGATGCGATCCGGAGGCCCGAACACTCGTAGGTGCCCACCTCTGCTCCGACTATGAGAGAGGAGATCACAGGGGCACCCCGGTGCTCGGTTCCAATCGGTCGTCCGGTCCACCGCGCACCGCTCCGGAGGCGAAGGCCCCGGTCACCGCCTGTGTGTCGAAGCCGCGCCCACCGAATTCGATCCAGGCATGGGCCACGTCGTTGGCTTCGTCGACCATGCCCAGGCGCAGCGACGGGTGGTGGCGGCGGAAGAAGAACCCGAGGAGCAGGGCCCGGCGCAGGCAGGTCCCGTCGTACAGCCAGCGGGACAGCACCCAGCGGACCGCCCGGTAGGCGCACCGCTCGGCGTCCGAGAGCCCGGTCAGATCGTCCGGTCCGGTCAATGGCGGCAATGACCGGTCGGTGTCCAATGGGACCCGCAGCCACCGTGCCAGCCGGGCCACACTGACCGTCTTCAGGCCCACCTCGAGGAACCCGAGGACCAGCGTCACCTGGACGATCATCAAGCGATCGCGGGCCGGCATGCGCCACCACGACTGTGTGACCACCCGCACGCCAGCGACCGTCGGCCGCCGACCCCGGTTGGTGCGGGGTGCTGACAGGCCCAGGACAGCCGCGGCCACAGCCCCGACATCACCCAGTGCCTGTTCGAGGGGAACACCGAACCGGCGGGAGAGTGTTTCGGCTGCGTGCCGCGGATCGGGCTCATCGTTCAGGAGGTCCACGATGCGGGCGGCCGAGCGGTCGAGGCTCAGGTAGGTCCCCGACCGCAGGTGCAGCACGATCGTCCTACCGGAAGCGTCCACGGTCGAGACGAGGTCACGCGCAGACCAGGCCCCCCTGCGGGAGCCTGGTCGGAGCCGCATCCCTTCGAAGAAGATCGTCAGGGTTGTCGACTCAGCTGGTACCCGTGCCCGGGGAACCCGGGGACGCCTGATGGTCGCTTCCTTCAGCAGAACCAGGGAAGTCGAAATAGAACCCCGGTTTTGCCTGCGTCATGTCGGTAATGTCACCGAGGACCGTTATCTGCGGTGCCTCGTAGCTCTCTTCTGCCATATGTGCCCCTCTCTGCTGCTGTGATCCGGTTTGGATCGCTGCTGTTTGGATCGCTGCTGTTTGGATCGCTGCTGCTTGGATCCCCTGCTGCTTGGGTCCCCTGTGGCGGTGATCCTTGGTGCTGTGACCATGGTAACGGGAGAATCATGCTCTGAACAGGGAAAACAGGGGGGATGATCCCCCTAGGGGGTGGGGGGTTCCGTCACTCGCCGGCGCGCTCTGCGCTCGTAGAGCCAGGCCGCGTGCAAAGGGAGCGCCGCCCCGTAGACCGGGACCGGGGCCAGCCATGCCCGCCGGAGGGCCTCCGGGTCGACCAGCTCGGGACTCAGGCCCGTTCCGTCCCACTCCTCTGCGAAGCGACGGCAGGCCGGCCCCCAAAAGACAGCGCCGAACGACGCCTTGCTGGTGCGCGCCACCACCGTTCCAGGGAGCACGTCGGAGAAGAGTGCGGTCATGACCGCGGTCCGATCCCCCCGGCCCAGGGGACCGCCCCAGGCCGCCAACGCGCTCAGAAACCGCTCGTCGGTGAAGGGAGCGGCGAAGCGCGAACTGTGGAGGGCACAGAGTCGTTCGAGGGTCCCCAGGGTGAGTTCGGTGGCCCGTCGCCGACGGCTGACCACCTGGTAGCGGTCCCACCGCAGTGGATCGTCGGCCTGGTCTTCGGCCTGGTCTTCGGCCAAACGGGCGAGGGCAGACGGCTGAAGCCACGTCTGATAGGGCGGCTGGCTGCGCTGCCAATGTCGACGACGTAGGGCGCGGGGCGTGCACCCGAGGGCCAGCGAGCACAGGTCGGACCGGCGCGGCACCCGACGGGCCCGGATGTCAGCCCAAAGGCGACCATAGGGCCACAAGCCGAACGCCTCGTCGCCGCCCTCGCCGGAGAGGAACACCCCGCCTGCCGCCAGCCGGATCATCGGGATCAGGGCGTGAGCCGGCGCGGGCCAGACCAGTCCGAGCCGGTCGAGGACACCGGCGGCCTCGTCGCCCAGCAGGTCGAGGTCCGTGCCGGGCCGGATGATCTCCCATCGGTCGACGCCGATCGCACGGACGACCTCCTCCTGCCAGGCGCTCTCGCCGCTGGCCTCGTCGTCGTCCCATCGGGCGGTGACCGCAATCGGCTCATCGAGCCCTTCGAGGCGCGCCACGTCCAAGAGCACGGCCAGCAATGCCGACGAGTCACGACCGCCTGAGAATGCGACCACACAGGGTGGGATGGCCAACAGGGTGGTGGCCAGCTCCCGCAGGGCGGCAATGGGGTGAACCGAGTGGTCGGCGGTGAAGTGTGGGCCGTCGGCCTGTCCGACGACCAGACCGGCGGCAACCTCGAGCTCGGAGAGCCCATCAGGGTTGGCCGCCGGATACCAGACGCCCCCGTTCGGGTGTCCTGTCACCCTGCCCACCGGTGGGTCAGGCGCCGTGGACGATCAGCTCCCGGTCGGTCAGCACCGACAGGAACGCCTCGGTATCGGACTTGGCCTGATCGGCGGAGATCTGATAGCGGTCGACCAGGGTCTGGATGAGCCCGCCGACAGTGGTGGCGTCGGCCAGACTCTCCCACAGGCATCTGGCCGTGCCGTTGAGGGTGAGGTAGGTCGACGTGGAGAGCTCCAGCACGACCAACTCGTCGCCAACCTCACGCCAGACCAGGTCATCCACCTTGAGCTGGAGATTCTCATCGGGTGACATGGACATCGGTCTCCTTTCGGCACTTCCGCGGTGGGACTGAAGTCTCGTCGCTGCTCGTGATCATCAGAATGTGCTCAACGTGCCCCGGCGCTGGGCAGTCCGGAACGCCCGTTCGAGGGTCCAGGCAGAAAGGGGTAGCAGCACGACGGCAAAGCCGAGCAGGATCACCAGATCCCAGACGTACGACGTCGACGGCTGGTCGGACAGGAGGGCGGACCGGAGGGCGTCCAACGCGTAGGTCAGCGGTGACAGATGGGCAACGGTCTGCAGCCAGGCTGGGAACTCGGAGATGGGGAACAGGGTCCCGCTGATCACACCGATGATGCTCAGCACTCCGGCGACCAAAGGGACGCCCTGTTGGATCACGATGACGACCGCCGCCCCGAAATTGCCCACGGCTGCGAAGATGACGACGGTGAGGATGATGACGGCGACGATGACCGGCGCGTTGACATGGGACGCCCGGAACCCGATCGGGATGGTCAGAAGGAGGACCACCACGGCGACGGCCAGGGACTGGAGAAGCCCGTAGGCGGACCAGCTGAGGCCCAGATAGATTCGACGCACCGGTTGGCTGGCCATGTACTCGAGCGTCCCCTGGACCTGCTCGTTGCGGGCCGACATGGAGGTGCCGACCGCCGTCGGTTCGAGAATCGAGGCGAAGAGCAGGCCCACGACCGTGTACCGGAAGTAGCTGGCCGAGTTGCCGGAGAACTGACCGGAGTTGACCAGCTTGGACACGAACCGGAAGGCGAACAGTCCCCAGAAGGCGGCGATGACGCTGGTGGCGAAGCCCACCCTGTATGAGATGGCGGTCCGGAAGTCCTTCTGGGCCATGGCGGCCACAATGCGGACGACGCTCATGGCCGGACTGCGATGGGTTGGGCGCGCCGTCCTGGGCCGGTGGGTTCGAGGCGACCGTCCCCGATCCGGTATGCGGCGTCGGCGATCGGGAGCACCTCCTCGATGACGGGTGCCACGATCAGCGCAGTCAGACCATCCGCGGTCAGGCGGGCCACCAAGCCGTTCATGGCACGCACTCCATCCTCGTCCAGGCCCCGGAACGGCTCGTCCAGAAGGATCACCGCAGGGTTGGTCAGCAGGGCCCGTGCCACCATCAGCCGCTGCCGCTGACCCGTGGACATCCGGGCCACCTGGCCTCGGGCCACCTCGGCCAGGTGGAGCTCCTCGAGGAGGGACGACGATCGCTCGGCGATGGCCCGTCTCGACAACCCTGCGATCCTGCCGAACAGCTCGAGGTTCTCGAACCCGTTGATTCGCCAGTACAGGCTTCGCTCGTTGGCGAAGCTGACACCGATGGACCGCCGGACGTCGAGGCTCCGGCCGACGACATCGTAGCCGTTCACATGCGCCGTGCCGCGGTCCGGAGTCACCACGGTGGACAGGATTCGCACGAGGGTGGTCTTGCCGGCCCCGTTGGCCCCCTCCACGACGGCGACCGTCCCCCGGGGCACCACGAGGTCGAGGTCGGTCAGAACGGCCCTCCCCCGGAGTGACTTGGACAGGGCCCGGGCTTCGATCCCGTTGGCCTGGCGCGAAACGGGTGCCGGCCGGGTTCGGCTCGGTCTCGGGCTCCTCACCACCCGGAGGTCCGGACGGAATCAAGGACGCGGGGGACAGCGTCGGTCCCGATGGCGAGGGCAACCGCCTGAGCCTGGGTGTGCACGCCCAGTTTGTCGAAGATCCGGGTCTTGTGGTTCTCGACGGTCTTGACCGCAATCCCCAGATGATGGGCGACCGCCTTCGTGCTGAGCCCATCGGACATGGCGCCGAGCACATCGAGTTCCCGTGAGGTCAGCTCGGCTCCCGGGTGCTCGACGGCTTTTCGCCTGCGGGCCCAACGCCACTCGGTGGCGATGGCGGCCACGACGTCCGGAGGAAGGACTGCCCCACCAGAAGCAAGCTCCAGAATCGCTCCGACCAGCTCCTCGGGTGACCGGTCCGTGTCGACGATGCCGGTGATCCCCAATTCGACCAGCTCGACCAGCCTGGCCGTCTCGTGGGGCTCGGACACCAGCAGCACGCGGGTCCCGGTTTGCAGCACTGCCGGCACGTAGTACTCGACGACACCGTCGATCAGCATCTCCCCGGCCACGACCACGTCGGGGACGTGGAGCTCGCTGAGGGCGACGGCGGCCCGACCGGACCGGGTCTGGGCCACGACATCGACCCGATCGGCCAACAGGAGCTCGAGGACTTCCGGGACGTACGCATGGTCGTGGAGGATCAACACCCTCGGCAAACCGGAAGTGAACCGGCTCACCCGGATCGAGGGTTGACGGTAGCGAGGCACACGCCTTCGACCCGTGGACATGGCCGTATTCATGAGCGCCCTCGAGCACCGGGTGCGCTTCCCAATACGCCGGTCCGCATTGCCACCGCGATGGCGTGGGATTGGTTTTGCACACCCAGCTTGGCAAAGAGGGACTGCCTGCGATTCTCGACCGTCTTGGGACTGATCCCGATTCGGATGGCGATCTGGGCGGTGGTGAGCCCCGCGCTGATCAGGGCCAGCACCTGTAGCTCCCGCTGGGTCAGACTGCCGGTCTCCTCCCCGCCGAGGTCTGGTCGCGGGGCCGACAACCCCGGGCCCGCCGACTCACCCCCCAGCACCCGCATCAACGTCTGGCACGATGATCCGCGAGGCAGGTACGTGACTCCTTCGATCATCTTGGGACTGGCGTGGCCAGGAGGAAGGGTGCCGACGAGAACCAGGTTGCCCAGCCGGGCCCGGAGGCAATCCACCAATTCGCCGACGTCCCAGGGAACCCCTCCCCCTTCGAACACCACCGCCTCGCCCGCGCCAGGGCCGCACGCTTCGATCAGCGAAGCAACGTCCCCCACGCAGCGGAAGACCTGGATCGCCGAGGATGACGCAAGGAGCAGCTCGAGGCCCTCGCGGAACAGACGGGACCGGTCCTGGATGACCACGCGGAGTCCGCGCTGTGTGTCCGAAGCCGCGGGTGAACGACCCGCCGTTCCGATGCGGTGGTCGGGAGACACCGAGGTGGTCCGAGGAGCCCGGTGCCCGGCGCCATCGGCGACGACGACCGGGTCCGGGACGACGCATGGCAGTCGGAGCTGCATCCGATCCGGCCGGGGCGAGGAAGCGGGCCGCGGTGCGACTCGGCCGGAGCGGACCTCCAAGGACCGCAGCGTCACTCCAGTGTCTTCGCCGAAGCGGGCGTTCCTCCCGCTCATGGTCGGATACGCGTCATTGCCAGATGCGCGCCCAGGAGATGTCCATGCTCGATGCGGCGGGGGTCAGTGCGGTGGCCGAGTAAATACTCACCCCAAGGGTGAGGTACATGGGAAGCGCGGTGACATCGTCTTTGGTCGAGAAGACCTTGTAACCGTCGACGTACCAGACGATCGAACCCGGGGTCCAGGCCAGTCCGAAGGTGTGCCACCCATCGGCCAGATCCCAGAAGATGCCCGGGGCGAAACGAGGGCGGGTGCCGTTCGGGGCGTGATAGGTGAATGTCGCCTGGTGCGGCGTCGAGCCCGAATATTCGAGGATGTCGATCTCGGGTGGCCAGGCCAACGAGGCGGGAAACAGGCAGAAGGCGGACGCCACGTCGTCTCCCGGGGCAACCTTCGCCCTGATGGCGACATAACCGTAGGAGAAGGCGAACCTGTGGCCGGTCGAGACCATCCCGGACGTGTAGTCGAACTCTTTCGGCCGACCGGACGGGCCCACGCCCATGGTGTTCCGCTTCCTCATGTTTATGGACAGATTCCCTGGCGTGACCACGTCGTTGACCGGAAGATCCCAGTTCTGGCTCTGGTCACCCTCGTTCGTGCATCCCTGCCCGGATACCCACCACGGCAAACAGGTCGTCCACTTCGTGTTGTTGAGGGACCTGCCGCTGAACTCACCGTCGAACACGAGCTTGGCCTTCGCCGGAACGAAGGCTGGCTTCTTCGGCTCCACAGGAGCGGGAGCTGTTGTGCTGGTACTGAGCGTCGGACTGGCGGAAGCGGGAGAACCCGCGGCCACCGGAGCCGACGCCGGAGCGTTCCTCGACCCGGCGGAGGCCGTGGCCCACGGAAGAGTGGCCGCCGCCGACGACAGCCCGATCACCGCGGTCAGGGCTACCAACGTGAGCGCCCGCCCACGTGACCACACGTTTCCAAACCGAAAGCGCCCAGAAAGCATGCCCCTCGATCCAACACCAGCACTGGAAAAGCAGCTCCTGGCCGACCATCATCCGGAGTGATCACGATACCGAGCGCTGCAATTCCGGGTATCGGCGCGTTGCCCTCACGACTTGAGTCCGAATTTCGAAGTTCGAATTACGGACCGCGCCGACCGTCGCGGGTGCAGTTGAAGAATCGAAGTTCATGGAACAATGAACGATGACCTCGCAGTCGGCGTCCCGGGGCGCGACGTATGAGGTCGCATCGAGGGGTACGTCGGACAATCGTCCAGAGGAGGGTGCACAAGGCGTGGTATCGCACTTCGGCCGCCTTCTCCGCCGGTCCCGCCCCCCGATGCCTCCGTCGCCGACGAACGGCCGGACGGACGCCGAACGGACCGACATCGCCGAGCCCAGGGGACCGCACGTCTCTCCCCCACCCCGATACCTCCGCTCCGCTTCCTTGAAGGAGCGCGGATGATCGGGTCGGAATCCTCTGCCATCGGCGCTCTCGCGTTCATTCTCGCCGTGCTGGCAGTCGCCGCCATCCCCTTTTGCATGATCGGCGACCTGGGACGGGCCCGCGCCATCGTTTTCTCCGCGGTGCTGACGGCCTGCGTCGTCGGTGGCGGTGGCCTCGTCATGGTCGAGACCGGATTCTGGCACCCGGCACCGATTGCTTGGGGTAGTGCGGTCATCGCCGTGGCCCTCGACGTGTATCTCCTCCGGACCGACGGCCCCACCTCCGGCGCCACGACGTCGATCAGGTCGATTCCGGCGCTCCCTCCATTGGAGTCCGTGCCCACTCCGGCGATCTGGTCATACAAGCTGCATTCCCGTCGAGATCGGCAGAGAACCGGGCTCACCGATCGTCTCATTCTTGTCAGCCTCATCGCCGGGTGGGGGATGGTTCTCGTGGCCGATTTCGAAACCGCAGGTCTGGTTCCGGGTCGCGGTGGATCACTCGGTCAATTCCCGATCATCTGGTTCGCGGGGATCGCACTGATCGCAGCCGCGACCATCCTCTCGATGTGGTCGAGGAGCCCCCAGGCATGGTGGGCGATCGCGTCCCTCCTGATCGCCTTGACCCTCACTCCGTCGATCCTCTATACGCTCCCACGCCTCCCATGGGTTGCCAAACATGTCGGCGTCGTCAGCTATCTCGAACTGCACCACCATGTCGACATTTCGATCGACATCTACCAGAATTGGCCTGCCTTCTTCGCGTCCGCGGCCTGGTTCTGCGATGTGCTCCGGATCGGCGACCCCATGTCACTGGCGAGATGGTGGACGCCGGCAGCCGACCTCGGCACGCTCGGCGCCTTCTTCCTCCTGGCCCGTCACTTCCTCGTGGACCGGCTCCGACTGGCCTTCGCTTGCACACTGTTCGTGCTGGCCAACACCATCGGCCAGGACTACTTCTCCCCCCAATCGGCGGCATATTTCCTGGCCATAGCCCTCTTCGGCATCGCCGTGTGGCAACCGGCAACGATTCGTGCCCGCTACCTCCGAGTCGGCATCGGTGTGCTCACCGCCCTGCTCATCGCGGTGACGCATCAGATCACCCCGTACATGGCCGGACTCGCCCTCGTCGTCCTGCTCCTCTTCCGGATCAGCAGGGGGCTCTGGCTTCCCGTCGTCACCGTCGTCCCCGCCGCAATCTGGGCTGCCCTCCACAGCGCCGTTCTGCGGAGCCACGTGAGTTCGGGCGAGGTGGGGAAGCTCTCCAACTTCGCCCCGCCCGGGGGCGGCCCGACCAGTGGACACGCCCTGAATGTCGTGCTCGGCGATGTCGGCACCTTCGGCGCTGTCGGCTTGGTGGGCCTGCTGGCGCTGTACTCCCTGCTGACGACCAGGGACCGGGCCCGGACCGCGCTGGGCGTCTGCGCAGCGGTCCCGATATTCCTGCCGCTGGTCAACGGCTACGGGAACGAGGCGATCTTTCGGATGCTCCTGTTCGCCCTCCCCTGGTTGGCGATCCTCGCCGCCAGTTGGCACGTCCGGACCGCCCGCGCCCAGAAGGTCCTCCAGTTCCTCATCGTGCCGGCAATGGTGGCGGTGCTGACCACGTCCTACGTCGTCGCTTCGTTCAGTACCGACGGCGCCTACGTCAATGAACCCGGCACGCTCACCCTCGAGCGACTCTTCGAGGATCATGCACCGGACAGGTCGGTCCTCGTGCTCTTCGGCGCCAACCAGGCCCCAGTGCTGTCGACAGCCCGCTATCCCGAGCTCGCCTTCGTCACGAAAAGCTTCACCAGCACAGAAACTCCTGATCAGGCCGCGGTGAGCACCATCGACACGACCCTTTCAGGCTTTCCCGCACGACCGGCCTATTACCTCATGGTCACCACCAGTGCACAGACGTACATGGAACAGTGGGACGGCGTCACTCCCAAGAGATGGCGAGCCATGACCGGTGGCATCGCATCAGTGGGGGTATGGCACGAAGTTGCCGGAAACCGGTCGGCCACCCTCTACAGGCTCGATCTTGCCCAGGTGCGGGCGGACATCGCCAAGGGACGCGCTTCCGGCCGATGAGGTGCGGCATGCTCGATCTCCGAGGATCAACGATCCGGCCCGATCTCCATCAGAACCGACTCCAGGCTGGCGGCGACCTTCATCTGTTTTTCCTTGTAGAACAACACCTTGCTCTCCAACTCACATCCGATCCGCTCTCGAGTGTCCACAAGCTCCTGCACCTTTTCCGCCAGTCCCTGTGGTTCCACCGCATCGGTCCGGACTGAGAACCTCTCCATACCGATCGACATCATGAAGTCCAGACACTTTGGCCGGTATTCCAACATGATCGCCGGTATCCGCTGCATGGTCGCGAAAATCGTGGCATGCAGTTTCTGACCGATAAAGACATCATTGCCGGCAATGGCCGCCATGTATTCCCGAGTCGATCCGAATGCTTCCCGATACCGACATCCCGAACGCCCGACACGAGCAACGAGGGCTCTTGAGGGTGGTACGTCCTCATACCACATCGGCAGGACGGTCACATTCAGCCCGCTGTCCACGAGGATCCGAACCCCTTCAGCCAGCCCCTCGACGAGTGTCTCGGGATCGCCGTGCATGATGTGCCCATCCGTACCCCAGGACACGTTCAACCCGACCTGACCCCGGAAGTCCTTCTTGGGCCCATGGTCCGGCGCGAGGGCGAGCGCACTGTCACCGGTAATCTCTGATGACACCCCGACCGATTCGAGCGTCCTCTTCGACATCGGGCCACGAACACCGACGAACGCGAATTCGGTGAGGAGCCCGGCCCATCGATCCAGACACTGGCCTTTCTTTGCCTCCGGGTGCTTCCGCCAGAACCCCTCCGAAGCGACGCCGGTTCCGAGACAAAAGACCGGAATCCCTCTTGCTACCGCCTCTTCGACGTCCCACAGCCATCGCTCGGACTGGTTGATGAGGGTACCTCCACCCAGTACAAGCGCCTTCAACGGTGTCCGGCGTCGGATGTCCTGGATATACTCGCTCTATCATGGAGTACACGAGAACACCCCTTTGACGATATCACCAAGCGGCCGTAGCGCGCTATCCCACGTCAACTTTTCCGCTAATTCGAGCGATGAGTCGCTCATTGTTTTCCATGTATCAGGTCGATTCATCGCCATGATCTGATCGACGAACGTGTCTTCCGTGAAGTAGATCGACGAGGGTTCGAGCACGTCGTCCTGTCGCCAGGCCGGCGTCAGCACCGGGAGCCCATAGGAAATGTATTCCAGATGCTTCGACGAGAAGCTCCGTCGCCGAAGCGGGTCACGGCTGATAGTTGTCAACCCGAACTGGTAGTTCGCCAACACGTCGAGGGACGGTGCGTACCCGCGATAGTTGCGGCGCAGAGCTCCGGTCGGTTCAGGTCCACCGAAGATATCAATTCCCGGATAGAGAGCACAGAGTCTTTCCAGTAGCGGTAGATTGACCCATTCCCCCCGCAACAATCCCAAAAATACGATCCGGGGCTCGGGGGAATGGGTCGCCCGCACGGATTTGGTGGTGGTGCCGTATGAAAGAGCAAGCCAGTTCGAGCCCGAATATTTGTGTTCCTGAACAAACTCCGAGTAGGTGTGCCAGTGGAACGAAAGATGATCGGCCGATTGGTAGATCTCTGCTTCAAGGTGGCGCAGCCTGTCAAAGCCCTGCTCGTCGAGATCTCCAGCAAAGTATCGCTCTTCTGCAAACGGTACGGGAAGATCCAGGATCTGAATGTTGGCGACACGTCGATGGAGAACAAATGAGGCATCCATGTTGCTCTCGCAAATGACAATGGCGTAGGACCCCGGTTTGATCCGCCTCGAGGCCAGGAGTCCTCGACGACGAATCGCCTTGCCAAGGAGAGCCGATCTCAGCCTGACGCATCTCGATCGTAGGAGGTTGCTGATTCCGGCCAAGTCATTGAGAACCTCACAGATATACAGTGGCCACTCTCGAGGCCGGATACCCGGCATCCATCTCGTGATGGTCCCCGTTCCGAGTCGCCCGAGACTCTCCGTAGACATGACGTCAACGGCAATGCCGCGCTTGCGCAGATACCCTGCGATCTGCCCGGGTCGCACGGAGTTCGCGTAGCCATCCAGCTGACAGACGAGTAGAACGTCGCTGCAAATGTCGGTCATCGTCTCGGAGAGGCGCAATCGAAGCGGACTGCGCCTGGGCGCGTCAGGTGGACGGTGAACTGCTGCGAACGATCGGCCGATCTCATCCGAACGCTCCGATCCGGCCGTGGGGAACAGTCAGCCGCCGGTCATCAGCTAGCCCGTGTTCGCTTCGCATCGGGTCACCTACCTTTACCATCGATCAGAGTCCGAAGAGGGCGAAGTTGCGCCTGGTCGTACTGTTGTGACCGTTCTTCCGGACATTGCGGATCAACAACAGCGCCCACACTCCGCACGCGAGAAGGACGGCGCAACGTGCACCGACCATCACATCGCCCTTCGGGAGGTAGAGAGCGCCGAGGCCGATCACGGAAATGGCGACCAACGCCCCCACAATTCTGCGGGGGGGAGCGGGAAGCTGTGTGATTGGCCGGACGGCAATGGTCAATACCAGTGCCTGGCAACTGAAGGCGATCAGGTTCGCGATGGCCGATCCCAGTGGGCCCCAGAATGGCACCAGTGCGATATTCACCGCGATTGTGACCACCGACGCCGCCCCGGCCGCGATTGCGATTGCCCGAGGCTTCCGGCAAGACAGCAGGATTCGAGTGCAACTGGCGGAGATGACGATCGGAACGGTTGCCAAGGAGGGGCGACGATCGGGAGCAGGAGAGGGACCACCACGATCAAGCCGAGGAGAACAGGTGCGATGAGGGCCAGACTCTCGTCTCTCACTCGTGCGACCACCCTCCACCGTTCCTCTTCCTCTCGGATGGCGAAGATCGCCGGAGCCCAGGACTGGTTCACAAATGTCAACAGCAACGAGGCGGCCGCGCCGATGGTGAACGCAATCTGGTAGCGACCGGTCGCCGCTGGTCCCAGGTCGATTTGGAGGACGAAGCGATCTCCCGCATTGACAACGAAGATCGCCAGCCCACCGAGGACGACCGGAAATCCGAGACGGACTGCCCGCCACAGGGGCTCGAACGATACCAACCCGGCCAGACGCGGCCGGCAGACGGCAATCCCGATGGCGAAACCCGCGCATTGGGCGATCACGCCGCCCCACGCATAGTCAAGGGCGGTACGGTGACCGAGGAGGATCAGTCCGATTCCGAGGATCTGTCCGCCGACCGCGGTGACGAAGCTGACTGCGGTGAACGCCCCGAGTCGATCCTCGGCCCGCAGGAAGCCCAGCATGGCCAGACAGGCCCCGGCCGGAGCTGTCCACAGGACTGTGGGGATCACGACCCCGTTGAATCCCCCGAACCCGAGCTCCCCGGCCCACAGGCCCCCGCTGATATAGACAACGGTGGTGACCAGGGCGGCGATCCCCATGGACACGGCCAGCAGTCCACGCGCCTCGGAATTGTCGTTCATGTGCGAGCCTTCCGAATGAGCCAGAACGACAGCCTGGTCGATGCCGAACACGGCGACCACCATCAGGACCTGGTGGAGCGCGATCGCTGCGGACACCCGACCGAATTGGCCGGGACCCAGCAGGTGAGCCAGCAGGGGGGAGATGACCGTCAGTACGGTGATCTGAAGGGACCAGATGGCCACGTACAGCAATCCGCGCCCGAAGAGTTTCGACATCACGTCGGAGCTGGCATCCGACATCACGTCCGAGCTGGCTCCGGCACCCGGGTCGGAGCTGGCTCCTGCACCCGGGTCGGAGCTGGCTCCTGCACCCGGGTCGGACATCAGGACCGCTGAGGATCCCGAGGTGGGCTCGGTCTGTACCGACCCCCGCGTTCGCCCCAGTTCGGCCACACCGGTCGGCTGTCGGCTCACTCCCTCGTCCGATGTCACTGCACCTGCCCGTCAAGGCATGCAAGGAGCCCCGAACTCACCACTGAAGAGAACTTTCTCGCGAACATCGGCTTGATCCCAGAAGAACTCCGAGCTTCCCGAGCCGTCGCGATCGATTCCAAGTGGTTCAGCGTCAGCCATTGCGGGCTCTTGTGATGTGGACCACCCCAGTCGATGTACCAGCAATTGGCACCGACGAGATCGCCGTCCCTGCGGGCGACCAGCTGAGGACTGGTGAGCACGCTGGGTACGAAGGTCTCGTCCGGGACCCAGACGTGCCGCCAGTACCGGATGATGTCGTCCCGGGTATCCCGAATCCTCAGAACCTCTTGGGCGTGCCGCCGGCACAAGATTCTTTGAGCCCCTCCCCCGGCCGGGATCACTCCATCGGGAATGGCTCGCTTGATCGGGATCCGGACCATGCGTTTCTTCAGCGGCTTGTGCCAGTAGTCGAAGCGGCTGATGCCGCCCGATCGGCCCCATATGCGCTGCGGAAGGTTGAAGTGGTGCAGGATGCTCTGGTCGTGCCGACTCTTCAATTCCTGGGCGATGGCTTCGGCGGGGACGATGGGATAGTCGGTACCCGACAGCACGACGACGTGCTCGACGCTCGGGGTACGTAGGGCGATCTCGATGCCCTTGAGCTCTGCCGACACGAGGCCCCAGCTGCCCCAGGCCGTGTGCTCTTCGGAGAAGAATTGGGTCGAGCGTCCCGCTGCGTCCTTCATGGCGCAGGCCACCGGTCGGGGGGCACGTCGATCGCAGTGCAGGACCACCTGAAACGGATCGAGGGCCCTCACCAGGCGGCCCACCTGTAGGGGATCGTTGTGGGCCAGCACAACACATGCCACTTCCGAGTCGGAGTGCATCAGCCCGGTCCACCTCGGAGCAGATCCGGAGTGCTGCCGCGCCCGTGCCACCTCTCGAGTCCCAAGGCAATACCTCCGTAGGCAAGCCCGGCAGCCTCAATCGCATGGAGTTTCAGTGAGCCACCACCTTTGGGCCCACCGGTACGCATGTCGAACAGATGGCCGGCACCGGCCACCGTGCTTCGCGCCACCGGCATGACTCCATCCCGTAGTACCGCGGACATCAGATAGGCGCTCAAACCGCTTCCGTATCCGAAGACCTGCATTCGAAGCGCTGCCGGGCTGGACCGATGGATGTGCCACACGATCGACCTCGGGACGCTGGCAATTGCTCCTCCCGAAAGAATGATCCGCACAAAAGCATCCAGGTCCTCGCCTCCGCGGGTTCGGGTTCCCGCACCCAGCGCGGGGTCGAAACCCCCCAGGGTGAGGATGTACCTCCGATCGACGGCGAAGTTTGCTCCGGTGCCGAATGCCCCGGCCCGGTAGGGGAAACCCGCAATCGGGGGCGCAGACGTCCCCATGCGGTAGATCTGGGCGTCGAAAGACTCACCCCACTGGACCCGGCGCTCGAACTGGAATTGTTCGGGCGTCTCCAACTCTCCCGGCGGAACCAGCCCGGTGACCACCCTCACGTTGCCGGGCCGATCGAACGGCTCCCGAATGGCAGTGAGCCAGTTCCGGTCCGGAAGTGTGTCATCGTCGACGAACGCGATCACGTCCTCTGTCAGCCGTCGTAATGCGGCATTTCGGGCCTGGGACAGGCCCGGCGCCGGTTCGACGATTCGCTCGACGTCCACACCCCGCGCCGCGAACCCCGCAACCACCTCGGCCGTGGCTCCGGACTTCGGCGCGTTGTCGATGACGACGATCCGGGCATCGGAAGTGACCTGAGCAACCCTCCGGAGCGCTCTCGTCAAGAGTCCGGGGCGCTCCCTCGTGGCGATGACAACCGCGCACGTGCGAGACCGACGATGGTCATACGCCACATCACGCAGGGTTCCAGTTTCCTCTCTCGCAGCCGAATTGGAGTGCTCGAGGATCCGTTTCCGCACCTGGGCTCTCGTCAGTCCGCGAAGATCCTCCAGATTCACCCAACCACGCGGTGTGCTGTCCTCGTCGACCACCAGGATCGAGGCAGACCCGTAGTCCGGACTCCAGGGATGCAGCACGTCCTGGAGGCGGACAGTTCCGCCGCGCCGCAGGCAGGCCACCCACCGCCTCTCGGTGCCGTTGCCACCGCAGTGCGGACTCGGATCCAGTACCGGCCCTTCGGCCGCCGGCGGTTCAGTCATCGGTGCCATTCACACTGGTCACCCGGAAGTCGACCCCGGCATTGGACTGCCGCAAGGTGTTGATGGACTTGCCCCAATACTCTCGATACCCACGATGCTTCTGTCTGGCGTACCGTGGATCGGGGACGGCACTCCCGACCAGGAAGGCAATGGCATTCAACACCGGGAGACGTGCCACCCAGCCCAGGGGATGACGGGTCAGGACCGTCGAGCGCGACCAGCCGAGCGCGTGGAGGCGCGCGGCCGCCACCGGTGGGCACGACACGAGCCGTCTCGACCGGCAGCCCGGGCCCTCACTCCGGAATTCGTCCAGAGCTGCGGCCATCAGTCTCCCGAGCCATCGGAGGTCGTACTCCTCGAATGAATCCAGGAACGCCTGCCTGCCGAGCAGCTCATCGTACCGATAGAGGTCGCGGAGGGTGGAAAGGCTGGCATCCGCTTTGTACAGGTCGTTCAAAATGGCCAATCCGGCGATCACCGCCCCATCCTCGACTCGGGGAAAACGAACGGGAACGCCAGCTATGTCACCGGGAACGGAGTGCAACATCAGCCGCTCGAATGAGAGCTTGGAGCTGAAAGACCACGGAGGTATCCGATGGTGCAGGTCGATCGCTCCCCCGTCCGTGTTGCGCAAGTTCACCCCCTCGCGACAGAAGCGGTCGAACCACGGCCACGGCGGCGAGATCAGCGGGCTGCTGGTGAAGCCGATGGATTCCAGCACACCCATGGCCGCGGCAAAGTTCGCAGGATCGACGAGGATGTCGATGTCGCTGAACGATCGAGATGAAAACCGGGGGTGCAGACGGGCGACCGTCGGGCCCTTGAAGACCAGGTATCGCGGCCCGTGCGCATTCATGGCCTCAAGCGCAGGGGCCGTGTTCGCCATCACGCGGACCGGAACCAGTGATGAGTCCACAACCGCCTCTCGCAGAGCCCGTACCAGCTCCATCGGCGCATGTGTCTCGGCCCGGCCCACTCGCTCGAAGGCGGGAAGGGCGAGACGCTGGGCGACGATCGCCGGAACCGCCACATCCCACTCACTCCAGTCGAGCGGCGGTCCCCCGTCTTCATCAGCTGGAGACGTGCAACGTCTCAGCGGTTCCGGTACGGACTCCATCAACTCCGACACGGCGGGCAGCTGCCACATCCTCTTCCGCTGGCGTGACGGTTCGTACGCCCGATCCACCTCCGGCCCGATGCTGTCATGCCGCGTCTCCGGACCCAGGCGACGCTTTGCGCGCTCCGGTGCCGTGATGGAATCAAGCACCGCGGTAACCGCACGGGCCTGCCCTTCGAGGCCGAACCGCTCCTTCACGCTGGCGGCTGCGGTACAGGTGACGCGCGTTCGCAGCTCGAGGTCGGTGAGAATCGACTCGATCGAATGGGCCAGCGAACGGACGTCGTTCATGGCGGCGACCATGCCCGAGGCTCGATGCGAGATGATGTCCTGCACTCCAGCGGCCGGGTAGGCGACCACCGGGCACCCCGTCGCTTGGGCCTCCAGAATACCCAAGGGCATGCCCTCCACTCTCCCGGCGAGAACATAGAGGTCCGAGCTTCGAAGGATTTCCAGGATGTCCTCCCGTTGCCCATGGAAGCGGACGCGGTCGCCGAGCACCTCATGTCCCATCTCGATGACGGCTTGGGCGTACTCCTGATCCGAGGTGGTGTCGCCGACCACGGCGAGGGCGGCGGACTCGAGGGGACCTTTGAGGGATCCGACGGCACGAATGACGTGGTCGACCTGCTTCACCTCGTCCAGCCTGCAGATGCAAACGATCAACGGCTCGTCGGGATATGCAGTGAGTTCTGCTCGGAGCGACGCGGACCTCGGGCCGGGGAAGAAGCGCTTCAGGTCGACGCCGTTGTGTACGACGCTGATCCGCGCTGAGCTCCCCAGGTTGGACACAACGTCACTGCTCACCGCGATGGCCGCCTGCGACAGTCCGATGGCGACTCGGAGTGCCATGGACGGAAGCCCGGTGGGGACCTCCTCATGGAGATACAACGCGGTCGGGGTTCCGGCCAGCTGACCGGCAACCGCCACGTCGAAATGCGTCCAGAAGGAATTGGCCAACAACACCGTGGCATTGCATTCCTCCGCCACCTCGACGATCCATCGGGCCCTTCTTGCCAGCTTCGCAGCGGATCGGGCGCATGGAAGTGCCGCTATCCGTCCGGTGTCCGATCGGGCACTTGTTCGCAGCTCGGGCAAGTCGAAGACGCTGCCTACGCCAGTCGCGGCCCAGGCCGACGCGAACGAGCCCGATGCCGGCGTAGCCAGCGACAATTCGTATCCGGAGTCGAGCAAATGCGGAATGATGCGAAGGAGGCAACGCTGTGCACCCCAGGTTCCGACACCATCGTCGACGATCAACAACCTGTTACTCATGAGTCATCGCTGACCGCATTCTCCTGGCCGACCGACAGCCCGTGGTCCCGACAACTCGATGCCTCCGAGGAGGTGGATTCGGTGCCCGGTGGGCAGGAAGCCGTCGCATCACCGGACATCGCACGTTTCGAGCGTCGGGCCAGCCATCGTGCGGCAGGGCGGCCCAGGCCCACTCGCCCTGTCACATATCCCAACACCGTGCAGAAGAGTCCGAGAAGGATGAGACCTGCCGCTTTCAGGCCATCCATTTCCCCCCGGGCACACCTCGCAACACCGGCGGCGATCCCGGACGGGAGCACCTTTCTCACATACTGCAACTCACTTGATGAAGCATCGGCTCGACCCACCTTTCTGGCCACCGCCGCCTTGGAGATCCCTTCTGAGAAACAGCGCTTCATCAAGTACCGGACAGTGGCTCGTTCAGCTCCCACCTTGTGATCGACGATCGCGCTCGGGACCTGGACGATCGACCCCTGTCCGTAGTGTCTCCCCACGCGGATGCCCAGCATCGTCTCTTCGCAACCAAGCGGCACCGCTGCCGTCCGACCCACTTCGGTGTCGAAGCGGCCCACGTCCGAAAAGACAGTCCGGCGAAATGACATCGCCGCGCCGATCGGATTTCGAATGGGCGCGACGCATTCGGGCAGGCCGCGGTAGCTGCAGCCGACGACCCATTCGAACTCGCTGGGGAACCAGCCAGGCCGGCCGCCGCGCCAATCCGCTCGGGCCACGCCGCCGGTACCCCTGATCGACGGATCCAGATAGGGCCGAACCAACTCTTCGAGCCACTCCGGTTCGGCTGCTGCATCGTCATCGAGGAAAGCCACGATCTCACCCGTCGAGTGGATGATCCCGGTGTTCCGTGCACCCGACAAACCCGACTCTTCCGTGTTGACGATGACCTCGATGCCGGGAAACGTCTCGAATGCCCTCCGGAAGAGCTCCGGATTGTGGTCGATGACGATGACGCACCGATCGGCCTGAAGCGTCTGGGCTCCGACGGAAGCAACAGCAGCACACAGGTCGTCCCAGCGATCGTCGGAGTAGGCACAAATGACGACGGTCACCGCCGGCAGATGTTCCGTCGCCCTCGTCCGAGTCTGGGAGTCAACGTTCGTTGAACCCACTCGTCCCGTCTTCAGCAACTGTGTCGGGCCCCTTTCTTCCTGGTCAACCGGAGTGCTCCCGGTTGGACACCCCAGAACCTCTGGACAGCCTCAGCTCGCCTCTTCAGCACGCGTCGACATGACAGCCCACGACGCCCCCACGACCCTCGACGAGTTCGCCGACGGCCTTGAAGGCCAAGGGGCCCCGCGCTTTCGTTCGGAATGGATCGTCCGGAGCACCCGGATCCCGTCAGACACTGCGTTGAGATTGCTGGTGCCGTAGAAGCGGCTGCGTTCGAAGCTCGGCACCTCGGCCACCCGGATGCCCGCTTTGGCGATCCGGACGTTGATCAGCGTCTCCACCTCGAATCCGTCGCCCCAGAGCATGGCGTCCGCACCGGCGCCCTGTACCTCCGCCTCGAGCTCGATGATCGACAGACACTCCCGACGGAAGGCGTTGAAGCCGTAACAGAGATCGGTGTACCTCGTGCCGTACAACAGGTTGACCACCCTGTTCAACCAGTAGTTCCCGAACTGCCTGAGCCGGCTGATGTCGCTGCTGCCCGCTCCCGGCATGAATCGGGAGCCCTTGGCGAAGTCCGCTCCTTCCTTCAGCGCGTTGACGAAGCGTGGGATCTCCGCCGGGTTGGTCGATCCATCGGCATCGAGCATGACGATGAAGTCACCCGTGGCCACCGCAAACCCGCAGGCGAGGGCGTTGCCCTTCCCTCTGCGGGTTTGGCCGATAATTCTGATCCCCGGTCGGAGCCGGCGGGCCACCCGAACGGTGTCATCCGTCGAACCTCCGTCGACAAGGATCACCTCGTGGAGATTGCTGGACAGTCCGGCAAAGACATGTGGGAGGTTCTTGGCTTCGTTCTTCGCCGGGATGACCACGCTTACCGTCGGTTCGAACCTCTCCACGGCTGTCGGTTCGAACCTCTCCACGCCGGCCATCGGTTCGAGCCTGTCCACACGCCGCCTGTTCTGGCGGTAATACCCGACATCACTCTGCGCCACGCCGTCCTGCCCCTCTCAGCTCGCGTACCCAACTCGTGCGGCCCTACGAACTCGAACGGCGACCGAGGCTCGTGATCACCGGTGGCCGCCGCCCGACCCACGCCGGTCAACCCATCGCGCTACGTCCCAACGACTGCCCCTCTCCTCTGTGCGGCACCAATTGGTGAACACCACATGCGCCCATCACCGACTCGCTCCAACGCCACGGTGTTCCCCGAGAACATGCCGACATCTCGACCATCACGTCTTCGGCCACGCTCCGGAGATTCGATTGTCACGGTGGGCTGCAGGACGACATAGAAGCCTCTTTTATTCACTCTGTGTGCTTGAGTGACCACGCTGCGTCGCAGTGTATAGGAACGCGATAATCATGTCCAGCGTCGGAACCCACGTGTCGTGATCCGCTGTTGAATGCACGAGACCCGAGGCGACCGGCGCGGAATGAGGCGCGGTCCTGTGTTCGTCGCGTCGCTCCCGGAAGGCAACATCGGGCAACCACAGTGGGGCCTCGACCACCGCGGGCCAATGCGGCGATGAACCGTCGTCGTGGCAACGTCGCCCCGCGCACCGGACGCGGTCGCACCGTGCAACGTCGATCCCGAAGTCTGAGGTGTCGCATCCGTCGTCGACGCGGACCGAACCTCGGACACTTCAGGCCTCGCGGCCACCGCCTGCTCGGCGACCGATCGCAGGACCCCACCTGTCGACGCACGGCATGATCAGGAACTCGAGCTGATCCGAAGAGCCCCTGCCCGCGAGCCGCTCAGAACGCGTTCTCGATCACCTCGACCTGGCCGGCGGTGATGGAGACCACATCGAAGCGGACCTCGACCCGCGGCCGGGCTGAAGCGGGGGTCAGTTCCGACAACCATCGTGCCGCCAGGCGGCGGACCCGGCGTTGCTTGGCCGGGAGCACTGATTCGGCCCCTGAACCGAATCGATCGCTGGACCTGGCCTTGACCTCACAGAACACGACCGTCTTGCCCTGGCGCACGATGAGGTCGATTTCGCCTTCCCGGCGGCGCCAGTTGCGGTCGAGGACCTCGTAGCCATTGTCCTCATACCATCGGGCCGCGAGCGCCTCCCCCTCCGCACCGAGCTCCCGGCGGACATCAGCACCGCTCCCGTGGCCACGGCTACCGTGGGGGCGCCCCGGAGCGCCCCCGGTCACAGATCCTTCTCGGGGAGCCGTTCGATGTTGACGTCCCTGAAGGTGAGGATGCGGACCGAGGGCACAAAGCGAGCAGGCCGGTACATGTCCCACACCCAGGCGTCGGTCAGGCTGACCTCCACGCATGCCGGGGAGGTGTCGGATCTCACGGTCACGTCGACGCTGTTGGCCAGGTAGAAGCGTCGCTCGGTTTCCACCACGTACGCGAACAGCGGAAGGACCGCCCGATACTCCTGGACCAGCGCCAGCTCGATCTCCGACTCGTATCGTTCGAGATCCTCTTCACTCACTGCGCTACTCCGCCCTCCACTCGTCCGCCCACCACGCGATTCCGCCCACTTCCCGAGGGCCGGAGGCCCGCCCCGTGAGCCGCTTCTCTGCGCACCGCGCGACCCGTGATTCGACAGGCCGATCGACCCACTGCACGACGCACCTGATCAGGAGCGGGCAGACCGCCGCTCCTTGATCTTCGCCGCCTTCCCGTGGCGGTCTCGCAGATAGTAGAGCTTGGCCCGACGGACATCCCCCAGCGAGACCACCTCGGTCATGGCGATCACCGGGGAATGGACGGGGAACGTGCGCTCCACGCCCACTCCGAAACTCACCTTGCGAACGGTGAAGGTCTCGCGGACGCCGGTTCCCTGCCGCTTGACGACCGCCCCTTGGAACACCTGGACCCGCTCCCGGGTGCCTTCGACCACCCGCACGTGGACCTTGACGGTGTCCCCGGGCCGGAAGTCGGGAACGTCGTCCCGCAGGCTGTCACGGTCGATGATGTCGGTGGGGTTCATTGGGCGCGTCTTTCCACGAATCGTTCGGACTCTCCCTCGACTGGCACCCGCCCGCAAGCCCCTTCAGGAGCCATGGCTCCTCGGGACTCCTCTGCGATCCGGGCCTCCACTGTGAAAACCGGCACGGCCGGCGCCTGCGAGGCTCACCAATCGTAGCCGTGTTCGCGCAACAGGCGCACCTCGCCATGGTCGACGAGGAGTTGGACCTCCTCGTCCGAGAGCCCTCCTCTGCCGGCGATCAGGTCAGGACGGCGCTGCATCGTGCGGACGAGGGCCTGGGCCCGGCGCCAGCGATCCACCCGGGCATGATCTCCGGAGAGAAGGGTGGCCGGCACCTCCCATCCCCGGAACTCGGCGGGCCGGGTGTACTGGGGATATTCGAGGAGGCCGGCGGAAAAGCTCTCGTCGCCCACGGATTCGTCGTTCCCGAGCACACCGGGCAGCAGGCGCACGACCGATTCCACCACGACCAGGGCGGCCAGCTCTCCCCCGGCCAGGACGAAATCCCCCACCGACAGCTCCTCGTCGACCAGGTGATCGGCGATTCGCTGGTCCACGCCCTCGTACCGTCCGCACACCAGGGAGAAGCCGGCGGTCGCCGCATACTCCTGCGCCACCCGCTGGTCGAAACGCCGACCCGACGGTGACAGCAGGACCAGGGGCCGGGGCAGGCCCTCCGCCGATCCGGCAATCTCCTCCACGGCGCCGAACACCGGTTCGGGGCCGATGACCATCCCGGCGCCGCCCCCGAATGGCGCATCGTCCACCGATCGGTGGGGGTCCGTGGCCGCGTCCCGCACATCGTGGGTACGAAGGTCCAGCTGGCCGTGGACGCGGGCCCGGCCGAGGATCGAGGCGTCGGCATAGTGGTCGACGACGCCAGGGAAGAGGGTGAAGACGTCGATCCTGATGGTACGCACGGACAGGCTCCTCGATCAGGGCAGATCGAGGAGTCCGTCGGGGACCTCCACCGTGACCCGTACGCCGGGCTCGTTCCCGACCACGAAGCGAAGCGGGATCAGCGCCCCTCCGTCGAGGACAAGCAGGTCGCTGGCCGGATTCGCCTCGACGCTGTCGACGGTTCCGAGCGACCGGCCGGTGGTGTCCTCGACCTCGGCACCGATCAGATCGTGGATCCAGAGTGCATCAGGGTCGTCGAGCGGAGGGGCGAACAATTGCGTCCCCCGGGCACGTTCTGCGTCATCGATGCCCGACAGGCCCTCGAAGGTGACGATGAACCGGCCCTGATGGGGCGAGGAACGGAGCACTTTCATCGTCCGGCCGTCATCCGTGCTGAGTACCGAGCCTGGAGCCACCCGCTCGTCCCGGTTGGTGGCCAGCGAGACGATCACGTCGCCACGGAGTCCGTGAGGCTTGACCACATGCCCCACCTGGAGCATCGGAACCGGTGGCTCCGGCCGGGAACCCGCTCCCTCCGCCCGGGGTTGGTGATCGGTGTCGGAACCCGACCGGCCGGATCCGTCGTCGATGCCGCGGGCGGGACCGCTCACCCTCACCGAACGGAGTGCGTCAGTCGTCGACGATGTCGACGCTGGTCTGGACCCCGTCGCGGGCACCGGCAGCGGCGACCACGGTGCGAATAGCCTGTGCCACCCGCCCTCGCCGACCGATCACTCGGCCCATGTCGTCGGGGGCAACGTGGATACGGAACCGGACCGAGTCTCCCCGTTCCTCCGTGTTGATCACGACGGCCCCTGGTTCCGATGTGATGGAGTTGACCAGGTAGGTCACGACGGCCAGTGGCGTCCCCCCGGATACCCGGTTCCCGGCGTCGTCATCCTCATGACCGTCGACATCGTCGATCGTATTGATGTCGTCCGCTGAGTCCAGAGCGAGGTCGTCGCTCACTTGGCTGCCTTGGCCAACTCGAATTCGTCGAGCGCGCCCGACTTCTTGAGCAGCTTCTCGACGCGCTCGGTGGGCGTCGCACCCTGTGAAAGCCACTTGACGGCCTTGGCATTGTCGATCTCGACCACGGCGTCGGGCTCGGCCAACGACTTGCCACGGGGGGCGTAGGTGCCCACGATCTCGATGAACCGCCCGTTGCGGGGCGAGCGGCTGTCCGCCGCCACCAGCCGGTAGGTCGGCTGCTTCTTCTTTCCGATCCGCACGAGGCGGAGCTTTACGGCCACTGTGAACTCCTCTGCATTCTCTTGCTAGCGCCCGACAGTCTCCCACCAAAAGCAGGGGCCGACATGCAATCGGCCCCGATGATCAGCCGCCGGAAGGCGAATTCGGCTGAGCCCGCTTCAAAGTCCCTGTGAGCAGATCCTCTCACCGGGACTTCGGCGTCACCCTTCCGCCGCCTTTCCCCTTCTTCCCACCCTTGCCCTTGGGCTTGGAGGAGCCCCGGACCGGTCCTCCCGGGCCCGCCCCGGCCGAGGGCATGGGCCCGGCCCCGAATGCGCCGGGCTGGCCGCCCATTGCGCCCAAGGAGGCCAGATCCCCGCCCGGAGCACCCATCTCGGCCATCTCGGCCAGCGCCTTCGGGGACATCTTCGGGCCTCGACCGAACATGCCGCCCAGTCCGCCCATGGCACCGGCCATGCCGCCCTTCCCGAACCCCTTCATCATCTTCTGCATCTCCTTGAACTGCTTGAGGAGTGCGTTGACATCGGAGGTGGCCGTGCCACTGCCATTGGCGATCCGGACCCTCCGGGCTCCGTCGATGATGGAGGGATCGACACGTTCGGTCGGCGTCATCGAGCGGATGATCGCCTCGATCTGGCCGATCTGGCGGTCGTCGATGGCCGAGGACGCCTCCTTCAGGTCCTTGGGCACGCCCGGCAGCAGGGAGAGCATCCCCGACATCGAGCCCATCTTCTTCACCTGCTGGAGCTGCTCGAGGAAGTCCTCGAGGGTGAACCGCCCTTCGATCATGGCGGCCGCACCCTTGGTGGTGACCTCCTTGTCCATGGCACGGTCGGCCTGTTCGATGAGGCTGAGGACGTCACCCATCCCGAGGATGCGGTCGGCCATCCGGTCCGGGTGGAACTGGTCGAAGTCGTCGAGCTTCTCTCCGGTGGAAGCGAAGGCGATGGGCTTGCCCACGACCTCCTTCACCGACAGGGCCGCCCCGCCTCGGGCGTCGCCGTCGAGTTTGGTCAGGATGACGCCGTCGAGGGAGAGTGCCTCGTGGAACGCGGCCGCCGTCGAAACCGCGTCCTGCCCGGTCATGGCATCGATCACCAGAAACGTGTAGTGGGGCTCGACGGCGCCGGAGATGTGCCGGATCTCCTCCATCAGGTCTTCGTCGATGGACAGGCGGCCGGCCGTGTCGACGATGAGGATGTCCCGACCCAGCCGCCTGGCCTCCTCGAGACCGGCCGCGGCCACGGCCACAGGATCAGTGGGCTGGCTGAAGACCGTGATCCCGGCCTGTTCGCCGAGGACACGGAGCTGTTCGACTGCAGCCGGTCGTTGAAGGTCGGCACCGACCAGAAGCGGATTTCGACCCTGCTGCTTGAACCAGCGTGCCAGCTTGGCCGAGGCGGTGGTCTTCCCCGAGCCCTGCAGACCTGCCAGCAGGACAACGGTCGGGGGCTTGCCGGCGTAGCTGATCTTGAGCGTCTCACCACCGAGGATCCCGACCAGCTCCTCGTTGACGATCTTGATGACCTGCTGGCCGGGACTCAGGTTCTGGACCAGCTCCAACCCGACGCAACGCGCCCGGACCGCCTCGGTGAACGCCCGCACCACCCCGATCTCCACGTCGGCCTCGAGCAGGGCGGTCCGGATCTCGCGGAGGACGTCGTCGACGTCGGCATCGCTCAGGCGTCCGCGATTGCGGAGTCTGGTGAAGATCCCCTCGAATCTGTCGGTCAGGCTCTCGAACATGGGTCCCTCAGGCTATAGGACGGTGGTCGCCACAGCGGCCGCGGGCGAAGAGGGTCAGAACAGAGCGTCCACGAATGCGGTCGGATCGAAATCGATGAGGTCCTCGACACCTTCCCCGAGGCCGACCAGCTTCACCGGGAGACCCAGCTCCCGTCGGACGGCCACCACGATGCCGCCCTTGGCCGTTCCATCGAGCTTGGTGAGCACCACCCCTGACACGTCCACGGCATCCAGGAACACCTTGGCCTGGGTCAGTCCGTTCTGGCCGGTGGTGGCATCCAGCACCAGCAGCACCTCCACCACCCGCCCAGGAGGCCGGTCGGCAACCCGGCGGATCTTCTTCAGCTCCTCGATCAGATTGACCTTGTTGTGGAGGCGACCGGCCGTGTCGGCCAGCACCACCGCGTGGCCCCGCGAAGAAGCCCGCTGAACCGCGTCGAAGACCACCGAGCTCGGATCGCCGCCCTCCGACCCGCGGACGATCTCCGCGTCGGCACGTGACGCCCACAACGAGAGCTGCTCTCCGGCTGCAGCCCGGAAGGTGTCGCCCGCCGCCAGCAGCACCTTGGTCCCCGACCGGGACATCCGACTCGCCACCTTGCCCACCGTCGTGGTCTTGCCCACGCCGTTGACACCCACGAACAGCCAGACGTCCACCGGTCGGGCATCGTCACCTTCACCGGGGGCCGGTTCCGCCCCGGGCACAGCCAGCGAGGAATCCGCGGATGTCAGCATCGACACCAGCTCAGACTTGAGGGCGTCGACCAGCGCGTCGGGCCCGACGATCTCCCCGTTCTTGACGCCCGTCCTCAATCCGTCGAGGAGTGCTTCGGTGGCGCCGACCCCGACGTCAGCCCGGATGAGCGCCTCTTCGAGATCATCCCAGGTCGCCGCATCGATCTTGCCTTTGGACCGGACCGCTCCCAGGTAGCCGGACAGGAGGCCCCGGGCCTTGCCCAGTCGGCTCCGGTACGAGGGCGGCTCAGCCGGCTCGGCCGGCTCGGAAGGCGCCGGCTCGGAAGGCGTCGGCTCGACGGCCGCGGGCACCGGCTCGGCCACCGCAGTCGGCGCCGACGGGGTCCCCTCGAGCGTCGCCTTCCGGTTGGCGTCAGCGCTACGGTCCAGCTCGATGTCGGTGGCGGCGTCGCTGGCCACCTCACCCGCCGGCACGTGGTCCTTTTTCCCGCGGCCCCGGAGACGCAGGCCGACGGCCACGCCCCCGGCCACCACCACGATCGGCACGGCAACAAAGAGACCGACCACCACATCAGGTGTGGACGCCAGCAGATCAGGACCCATTACTGGTCGGTGCCCGCGATGTGTTCCGCCTCGGGCCGGCTGTCGACGTACCGGTCACCGATGGGAACGTTGTCGAACCGCTCGTCGGCATCGTCATCCAACAGGTCGTCACCTCCCGGCCCGGCAACCGCGCCCGGAGTCGGATCGGCGGTCGGGCCCATGGCCGCGCCGGTCGCTCCCCCAGGCTGGGCGCCGTGGTCAGACGGGGACACCGACACGGGCCCCGGCAGCACCGACAACGGCGACACCGGACCGGTGATCCTCAGCGCCCCTGACACGGCCGCAGATCTTCCCGAGGATCCTGGCTCTGGCCCTGGCTCTTCTCCTGGCTTTTCTCCGGCCAGGGACCCCGTTTCTGCCCCTACCCCTGCCCCCGCCTCGGCTCCCCCGGCGAGCTCTTCCTCTGCCCCCGCCTCGGCTCCCGCGGCGAGATCTGCCCCCGCCACTGGCCCCGGCGACAGCCCTGTCTCGGAGCCGGGGAGCGTGCCCGTCTCCCCATCGGACCAGTCCAACCCGTCGCTCCGGTGACGCGGGACCTTCTGGCTGACCACCTTCGACGACCCCCCGGGAGCCATGGTCACCCCGTACAGGGCGTCGGCGGCTTCCATCGTTCGCTTCTGGTGGCTCACGATGATCAATTGCGCTCCCTCGCGGAACTCGTGGACCAGTCCGAGGAACCGCTGGAGGTTCACGTCGTCGAGCGCAGCCTCGACCTCGTCCATGAGATAGAAGGGCGACGGGCGACTCCGGAACACGGCGAAGAGGTAGGCCAGGGCGACGAGCGAGCGCTCGCCCCCCGAGAGCAGCGACAGACGCCTGACGTTCCGCCCGGCCGGACGGACCTCGACCTCGACCCCGGTGTCCAGCAGGTTCTCCGGGTCGGTGAGGGAGAGGCGGCCGGTCCCGCCGGGGAAGAGTGAGGTGACCAGCGTCGAAAAGTGCTCGTTGACGTCGGCGAAGGCCGAATCGAACACCTGCATGATCTCTTCGTCGAGGGTCCGGATGACATGGTGGAGCTCTCGTCGTGCGGAACGAACGTCTTCGACCTGGCTCTCGAGGAACTGGTGCCGTTCGCCCAGCTCGGAGAGTTCCTCCATGGCGAGGGGGTTGACCGGGCCCAGGGCGGCCAGTTCTGCTTCGAGCTCGGCGATCCGGGTCGACGGGTCGGAGCCCTCGGGCAGCTCGGGCTCCGGTGCGGACAACGCCTCGTCGGGCCCACAGGCGAGCTCTCGCCGAAGGGCCTCGATGACCGATTCTCGTCTGATGGTCGCCTCGACCAGATCCAACTCGATCTTCTGGAGCCGGCCGCGTACGGCCGCCAGCTCGTGCTCGTCGGCCGAACGCCGGCGACGGAGCTCCTCGAGCCGGGCACCACCAGCCCGGACTGCTTCGAGCTGTCTCCGGTGACGCTCGCGCAGTTCAGCCAGGGCGGCATCGAGCTGGGACTGGGCCCAGCCCACCACGGCCAGGAGGCGCTCCACCGCGGTGGCGTCGGCCTCCAGCCGGGTCCGGCGTTCGGCAGCCTGCCGGCGCTCGTCAGCATGCCCGGTCAGTCTCCGGTCGACCTCGGCCAACCGCTCGCTGAGCACGCGGCGACGTTCGATGAGGCCGGCCGAGCGGACGTCCCACTCGCTCCGGAGCGAGGCCGCCTCGGCGATCCGTTCGTCGATGCGCTTGCGCTCCTCGCGGGCCGCAGCCGAGCGCTCGGCGGCCTGGGCACGTGCCGTCTCCAATCGGGGCAGCTCGTCCCGGAGCTCGACTGCCCGTGCCGTGTCCCGGGAGATCCGGTCGTCGAGCTCGGCGTAGTTGCGGCGGATCTCCTCGAGCTCGGAAGCCAGCGCCACCCTGTCGTCGGCCACCCTTTGCCGGGCGGCACGGGCTGTCTGATGGGCGACCTCGTTCCGGTCGTCCGCACGGACAGCCTCCAGTGCGGTCGCCCTGGTCGACTCCACGCTCGATCGTGCGTCGGCCCGGTCGTCGGCTGCCTCGGCCGCGGCCGCCGCCGCCACCGAAGCCCGGGCCCGAGCCTCGTCGACCACTGCCGCGGTCACGACCCCGCCGCCTGCCCGCACCCTCCATCCGGTCGACGAGAAGCGGTCCCCGTCACGGGTGACCACGACCAGATCGGGGCGCGCCAGGGCCAGATCGATCGCCTCGGACCAACCGCCGAGGGAGCAGTGCGAGCCGGCCAGCAGGGTATCGAGCGCTGCATCCAGGCCCGGGAGGTGGCGGGCTCCCGGACGGGGACGCACATGGGGGCGGATCGACTCGGTGCCCGCCGGCACCCCGGCGGCCCCGGCGGCGGTGTCCTCGGCGCCGTCCCGGGAAGCCGAGCCGGTCAGGGCGAGGACCGCTCCAGTGGCTCCACCTTCGCGGAGCCGGGCCAGCGCGGACCGGGCCGGCAGGCTGCCCGAGACGACCACAGCGGCCACCGAAGCCCCGGCGGCGGCCTCGAAGGCCTCCTCCCAGCCCGCGTCGACCTCGACCAGGTCGAGAAGGATCCCCACCACGCCGTCCACGCCGGACAGCAACTCGGCACCGGCCGCGCCTCGGGCCTCGTCGAGAGCCCGTTCGAGCGCATCGGCGCGGGCCACAGAGCGATGGTGCTCCAGTTCCGCCTGCCGGAGCGTCCCTTCGGCGGACTCGAGCCGACCGGTGGCCCGACCGTGCGCAGCCTCGGCCTCGGCTACCGCTGACTGGAGCTGGTGGCGAGCCTGTTCCGTCTCGGCCAGGCGCTCCCCGAGCTCATGGTCCTCGCCCTCGACCACCGCGGCCCGGCGCTCGGTCGAAGCCAGCCGCACGGAGAGCTGGTCCAATGAGCGCCTGTCCCGCTCGAGGGCGTGCTCGAGCGACCCGAGCTGCCCGCGGGCCACCGTGACCGCCTCGTCGGCGGCCCGGAGCTCGGCCCCGTCCCCCCACGCCTGGAGATGGGCCTCGAGCTCCGCCGCCATCTGTTCCTCGACCCCGAGGAGCGCCTCTTGCTCCGGGGCCAGCGCCACCGCCTCGGCCTCGGTGGCCTCCAACTCCTCGGCCAGCCGGGCGCCCTCGGCTTCCAGGGTGGAGACCACATCGGCGTCGGCCGCAGCATCGAGGGCCTGGACGAGGGAGCGCTGCCGCTCCCGCAGGACGCCGGTCAGACCGCGGGCCCGCTCCACCATCCCCTCGGCCCGGCCGAGCGCGGAGGCCAGATCGGACTCACGCTGCGCGGACATCTCGTCAGCGGTGCGCTCGGTGTCGGCATCGAGCTGGCTGAGAGACCCCCGGATCCTGTCCTCGGCATCACGCTGCTCGGTACGGGCCTTGGTGCCCTCGGCATGGCGGAAGTCGAGGGCCCTCAGCTCCGACCCGGTGGCGAACAGGCGAAGCGCCCGCAAGGCGTCCGACAGCCCGGCATACGAGCGGGCCGCGGCGGCCTGTCGCTCGAGGGGCCGGATCTGGCGTTTGACCTCCCGGACCAGGTCGAAGAGGCGCTCGAGATTCTCCTCGGTCGAGGCCAGGCGACGTTCGGACCGCTCACGCCGCCGCCGGTACTTGAGCACCCCGGCCGCCTCCTCGATGACCGCCCGCCGATCCTCGGGGCGAGCTTCCAGAATGGCGTCGAGGTGGCCCTGACTGATGATCACATGCTGTTGCCGGCCCACGCCGGTATCCGAGAGCAGCTCCTGGATGTCGAGGAGCCGGCACGGGGCGCCGTTGATCGAGTACTCGCTGTCGCCCGAGCGGAACAAGGTGCGGGTGATGGTGATCTCGGCCAGATCGGTGCCGAGCTGGCCCGAACTGTTGTCGATGGTGAGGGCCACTTCGGCCCGACCGAGGGCGGGCCGGTTGGCCGTGCCCATGAAGATGACGTCCTCCATCTTCGCGGAGCGCACGGTCCTCGGCCCCTGGGCGCCCAACACCCAGGCCACCGCATCCACCACGTTCGACTTGCCGCTCCCGTTGGGACCGACGACCACGGTGATGCCGGGTTCGAATTCGAGCACTGCCGTGTCGGCGAAGGACTTGAATCCCTTGAGGGTGAGTGACTTCAGGAACACCGCGCCCTCACCCTATCGGTCGTCGCCGCGTGACGCGGGCTTTCCTGCTCACAGGGTCGTCGTGCAGTCACATCCGGCAGATACCGCCCGGCCACCCCCGGCGGGCCGCCCGGTCACATCCGTCAGACGCCGCCCGGTCACACCTGACAGTGGTCGCAGAAATACGTGGCCCGTCCGCCCGACTTGACCTTGATGATGGTGGCGCGGCAGCGCCGGCAGGCCTGGCCCTCGCGGTCGTAGGCCTGGTGCTGGTCCTGGTAGTCACCCACCTCGCCGAACAGGTCGCGGTACTGCTCGTCGGCGAGGGACGAGCCCCGGCGCTTCACCGCCTCGGCCAGTGTCTCGACCATGGCCCGGTAGAGCCGGCGGACCTCCTGGGACGAGAGCGAATTGGAGAGGCGGTCGTAGCGGAGCCCGGCGGCGAAAAGGATCTCGTCGGCATACATGTTGCCGATTCCGGCTACGAATTCCTGGTCCATCAGCAGGGCCTTGAGTCCGCTCCGGTGCGACGACAGCAGCACCCAGAACTTCTCCCAGCTCATCACGTCCTCGAGGGGATCGAATCCCAGATGGGCAAGCTCAGGGAGGGCAGGACCGCCCTCGGGGGCCGCCGAGACGAACATCTCGCCGAAGGTACGCGGATCGACGAAGCGCAGTTGGCCTCCCTGGGTGAACGTGATCACGGCGTGGGTGTGGGGCGCCTTGGGCTCCTTGGCGCTTTTGGCCCGCTGCAGCTGGCCGCTCATCCCGAGGTGGACCACGAGGGTCTGCCCGTCGTCGAGCCCCAGGAGCAGGTACTTTCCCGCCCTGTCGATCGACTTGATGGTGTGGCCCTCGAGGCGGGCCCGGAAGTGCTTGGCGCTCGGATGGCGACGGACGGTACGACCGTTGCGAACCTCGACCGACTTGATCTTTCGACCTACCACCTCGCCCTGGAGATCGCGCCGGATGGTCTCAACTTCGGGAAGCTCAGGCATCCCCCCCGCCTCTCTCGACTTCCAACGATTCGCAGGCGACCTGGGCGGCAACCTGCTCGGCGTCCTTTTTGGAACGCCCCTCCCCCGTGCCGAGGCGCTGACCAGCAACGTACACCGTGGCCAGGTACCTCCGGGCGTGGTCAGGGCCGAAGCTCTCCAATTCGTAACGGGGGACGCCGCGTCCGCGCCGCACGGACTCCTCCTGCAGCCGGCTCTTGTGGTCGGACTCACCGGGCTCGCCGGCGGCGACCGCGATACGGTCCTTGAGCAGGCCGAGGACGAGGCGTTGGGCTTCGGCCAGGCCGCCGTCGACGTACACGGCTCCGATCACCGCCTCGGTGGCGTCGGCCAGGATCGACTCCTTCGCCCGGCCGCCGGAGAGGTCCTCGCCCCGACCCAGGCGCAGGCTTTCGGCGATGCCCAGGTCAAGGCCCAGCTGGCCCAGCACCCGGGTATTGACCACCGAGGCCCGGACCTTGGACATCTCGCCGTCGGACAGCTCCGGGTGGGCCAGGTAGGTAAATTCGGCCACGACCAGGCCCAACACGGCATCACCGAGAAATTCCAGGCGCTCGTTGGAGATTCGGCCGCTCTCCTCCGCGCACCACGAGCGGTGAGCCATCGCCTCGTCCAGCAGGGCCGGATCCTTGAACTGGTAGCGGATCCGGTCGCTCAGCACTTGAACCCTCCAGCGCAGGCCAGAGCTGTCCGTTGGCGCCATGGGGGGCGCCTCAAGCTCCTCCGAGTTTGGCGTACACGTAGTCGACGGAGTCCCGAACGGTCCGGAGCTCTTCGAGGTCCTCGTCGTCGATGCGGAAGCCGACGGAGCGCTCGCCCAGCTCTTCTTCGAGGCCCTCCACCAGCTCGATGAGGGCCAATGAGTCCGCATCCAGGTCCTCGGCGAACGACGACGCCTCGGTGACGGCGGACGGCTCGATCTCCAAGATGTCGGCGAGGAGGTCCCGGATGAGGTCGAGGACCTGTTGGCGGTCGAGGGGACCCTTTTCCATGTGGGTCTCTGCGGGCACGGCTTCTCCCTGTGTCTCGTGGGCTCTTCTTCGAGGTCTGAGGCCGATTTCGCAGGTCAGGGCACAGTATTCGGGCATCACGACCCCCGGACGGCACGACCTTCGGAAACACGGTCTCGGGTGCACATCCCACGACGGGGCTGCAGGCACCCCGACCGGGACCTTTCGGTGTCCTGATGTTACCGGAACGTGACATTCACGGAGTCGAAACACTCTGGCAACCCGTCGGACCCATCGGAGTCGTAACACATGGGGTGTGGATGCCACCGAACCGACTGCCGCGCCCGCCAGGAGGCCGGAATCCGGTCGGGCGCCGTGGCCCTCCTACGATCCGGGAGAATTCTACGACGAGCTGGTGGCGCCTGAAGGCGGTCCGAGGCCCGCCGCGGTGGCCCTCTGGAAGCACTTCATCGACCTCGGGCCCGAAGCCCTGGCCGAACGCCAGCAGGCCGCCGACCGTGAGATGCGGGCCATCGGGGTGACCTTCACCGTCTACGAGGACGCCGGCGGCACCACCGACCGGCCCTGGCCCTTCGACATCATTCCCCGGGTGATGCCGTCCGACCAATGGCACCAGATCGAGGCGGGACTGGTCCAGCGGCTCAGTGCCCTCAATCTCTTCATCGACGACGTCTACCACGAGCAGCGCGCCGTCAGCTCCGGAGTGGTCCCTTCCGAGCTGGTCAGCGGCTCACCGAACTTCCGGCGGGAGTGCATGGGGGTCGACCCCCCCGGAGGGGTGTGGGCCCACATCTGCGGCAGCGACCTCATCCGCGACGCCGACGGTACCGTCTACGTGCTGGAGGACAACCTCCGGGTCCCCTCCGGGGTGTCCTATCTGCTCGAGAACCGGATGGTGGCAAAGCACGTGTTCCCCGAACTGTTCCGCCACTACAGCATCGAGCCCGTCGATCCCTACATCGGGAGATTGGCCAGCCTGCTGGCGTCGGTCTCCCCGGCGACGACCGACCCGACCATCGTGGTGCTGACGCCGGGAATCTACAATTCGGCGTACTTCGAGCATGCCTTCTTGGCTCAGCAACTGGGCGTGGAACTGGTCGAAGGCGGCGACCTCGTCGTGCTCGACGACGACTGCGTCTACGCCCGGACGATCGACGGCCTCCAGCGGGTGGACGTCATCTACCGGCGAATCGACGACCTCTTTCTCGACCCCGAGGCATTCCTGCCCGATTCGATGATCGGCGTGCCGGGGTTGATGCGGTCCTGGCGCTCGGGCCGGGTGGCCCTGGTGAACGCGCCCGGAGCCGGCATCGCCGACGACAAGAAGGTCTACTCCTACGTCCCCGACATCATCCGCTTCTTCCTCGATGAGGAACCCATCCTGGCTACCGTGGCCACCCTCCGGTGCAGCGACGAGCGGTCCCGCCGATTCGTGCTCGGGAACCTGGCCGAGCTGGTGGTCAAGCCGGCCAACGAATCGGGCGGCTACGGGGTACTGGTGGGGACACACGCCACCGACTCCCAGCTGGCCGACGCGGCGAAGCAGATCGAGGCCGCGCCGACCCGCTGGGTGGCCCAGCCGGTGATCCCCCTCTCCACCGCCCCCACACTGTGCGACGGGGAGATCGCCCCACGACATGTCGATCTGCGTCCGTTCACCCTCCTCGGCCCCGAAGGCGCCTACGTCACCCGGGGCGGGCTCACGAGGGTGGCCCGCCAGGCCGGCTCGCTGGTGGTCAACTCGTCCCAGGGCGGCGGGAGCAAGGACACCTGGGTCGTCGACACCGGGGAGCCGGTCGGGACGGACACCCGGGCTCGACCGCGATCGGACGCCTCGGGGGCACCCGATCAGGAACGACGATGAGAGAACCGCCCCCCGAGCCGAGCGGGCCCGAACCCCCGCCCACCGAGAGTGAGGAGCCGAAGATGCTGCTGGCACGAATGGCAGAAGCCGTCTACTGGGCCGGACGGTACGTCGAACGGGCCGAATGCACAGCCCGGATCGTCCAGGTCCACACCGACGCCCACGTCGACATGCCGGTGGGCGAGGACGTGGGCTGGGAGCCGCTCCTGGCCATAGCCGGCGTGGACGTCGAGTTCGACGAGCACTATTCGGTACCGGTGGGCCACGTCGGCGCCGGGGCCGCCGAGGAGGACGTCATCGAGTTCCTCCTCCACAGCGAGGAGAACCCGTCGTCGATCCTCGGTGCCATCTCGTCGGCGCGGGAGAACCTCCGCACCGCCCGTCCCGTCGTGCCCCGGGAGGCGTGGGAGGCCGGCAACAGCCTGTGGCTGACCTGCTCGGACTACCTCGACGAGACCAGAACGCGCAAGGGGAGGGTCCAGTGGCTCCGTCGGGTGATCGACGGTTGCCAGAGGATCAACGGTATCTTGCTCGGCACCATGAGCCGCGACGAAGCCATGTCCTTCCTGACCATCGGCCAGAACCTCGAGCGGGCCGACCTGACCACCCGGGTCCTCGACGTCCGGTCGGAGAACCTCCAGCTCAAGCACGGTGACGATCCCTATGACGTGGTCCACTGGATGGCCGTGCTCCGTTCGCTGGCCGCGTACCAGCCGTTCCGACGGGCGATGCCGGCGCGGCCCCAGGGAGGATCGACGCTCCGCTTCCTCCTCCAGGACGACCGGTTCCCACGCGCCGTGAGCGCCTGCCTCACCGAGACCCGCAGCCAGCTGAAGGGGCTGGCCCGCGCCGAGGACACGCTCGACGCATGCACCTCCGCGGCCATGCTGGTGGCGTCGGCCGCAGTTCCCCGCCTCACCCTTGGCGGTCTGAGCGAGTTCCTCGACGAGGTCCAGGTGGCACTGTCAGAGATCCACCACCAGATCGACCGGACCTACTTCCGTCCCACCTTCGTCGAATGGCAGCCGACGTCCGTGGCGTCGTGACCACGGCGACCACCGCGGAGCCGTTCGAGGACGGGAGCGCCTTCGCCGGCGCTGGGACCTGGTCCGGGTACACGCCGGTCCCCGGGCGCACCGACGAGTTCCTCGGCCCGGACGGGACCGTGCGTACCCGCTGGAAACAGGTGGCGGCGGACATGGCCGGGCTGGGTCCGAACGGTCTGCTCGCCCGCCGGAGCGAACTGTCCCGCTTGTTGCGCAACGAGGGCGCCACCTACAACGTCACGGTCGACAACCAGAGCCGGCGCCGGCCGTGGCTGCTCGATCCGTGCCCGCTGGTCATCGACGAGGCCGAATGGGCCGGTCTCGAGTCGGCGGTGGCCCAACGGGTCGCCCTCCTCGACCTGGTCTTCGCCGACATCTACGGTGACCGCCGCCTGCTGGCCCAGGGACTCATCCCGGCCGAGCTGGTCCTCGGCCATCCGGCCTTCCTCCGGCCCTGCGTGGGAGTGAACGCCCAGGACGACCACGGCCTGTTCCTCACCGCGGTGGACGTGGCTCGGGACGGGCACGGTGCGTTCCGAGCGCTCGGTGACCGGATCCAGGCGCCGTCGGGACTCGGCTATGCCATGGTGAACCGCACCATCCTCTCGAGAGTCCTCCCGACGCTCCATCGCGAGCTGGGCGTCGAACGCCTGGCCGGGTTCTTTCGATCCATACGGGCGGGGGTGGCCAGGGCCGCTCCCGACGGGACGGATGAGCCCCGTGTCGTGATCCTCACGCCCGGCCCGTTGAGCGAGACCTACTTCGAACACGCCTATCTCGCCTCGTACCTCGGTTACTCGCTCGTCGAGGGCCGCGACCTGGTGGTCGCCAACAATCGGGTGTGGCTGCGCTCGCTGGCCGGGCTCGATCCGGTGGACGTGGTGATCCGAAGGGTCGACGACCAGTGGTGTGATCCGGTCGAGCTCCGGGCCGACTCGCTCCTCGGTGTGCCGGGGCTGTTGGAGGTGGCACGTCGGGGCCGGGTGACGGTGGTCAATCCCCTCGGCAGCGGGGTCGTCGAGGACCCGGCGCTCACCGGCCTCCTCGGTGCGCTGGCGCCCGTCCTCCTCGGCGAGGAGCTGGCCCTGCGGGGCCCCGAGACCTGGTGGTGCGGGCAGGAGGCGGGGCTGAGCCACGTACTGGCACACCTCGAGCACATGATGGTCCTGCCCGTCCGCCCGTCACCCTCCGAGCGGCCGCTGGTGGCATCGACGTTGTCGGCCGCGGCCCTGGACGAGCTCGGTGACCGCATCCGTTCCCAACCCGGCCGGTGGGTGGGCCAGGAGGTCATCGAGCCCTCCACCGCCCCGACGGTGACCGGCACCGGGTCGCTCGAACCCAGGCCCACCGTGCTGCGCACGTTCGCGGTGACCGACGACAGCAACAACCGCGGGCAGAATCACGGATACAGCGTCATGCCCGGGGGCCTGACCCGCGTGGCGGCCAGCCCCACCGCGCTGCTGATCTCCAGCCGCCGCAAGGGCTCCAGCAAGGACACCTGGGTGGCGTCCGCCGAACCGGCCCTGCAGCAGAGCGCCTGGCTGCGGACGGCCCGGACCAGGGACAGACCGCCGGTGGCGCCGGACGTCGCCACCCCGCTTCCCGGGCGTGTGGCCGCGCAGTTGTTCGTCCTCGGCCGCACCGCCGAGCACGCCGAGTTGGTCATCCGCCTCATCCGGACCGTCCTGACCCGGCTCGACCAGCCGCTCGGGCTGGGCGTCGACGGGGGCGCCGAGTCCCTGCAGGTCCTGCTCTCGGCGCTCGGGGCCGTGTCCGGCTTCGACCCGGTGTCCGAGCCCGATGACATGGCGTCCCGGCCTGACGGTCAGACGGACCCGGAGCGCCCGACCGGCGCGCAGCGTGCCGGCCGGCCCACCGCGCCGTCCGGCGTACCCGAACTCGCACCCACGGCGGCGCGCAGACCCGAGCGCGCCACCGCATCGGATCCCGAGCTCCCGACCGATCGGCGGGCCCTGGCCCTGGTGCTCGATGCAGGGGTGGACGGCAGCCTCGTCTCGTCGCTCGGGCTCCTGGTCGACGCGGCCTACTCGGTGCGGGAGCAGCTCTCGAGCGACACCTGGCAGCTGGTGGGTGATGTCGAAGAAGAGGTGGCCCGGCTGCGCAACCGCCCGCCGACCCAGCTGGTCGGTGTCCAGTCGAGCCTGCAGCGCCTGCTCCAGGCGCTGCTCGGCCTGTCGGGGCTTTCGGCGGAGAACATGGAGCGGGACTCGGCCTGGCTGTTCCTCGACGCCGGCCGGCGGCTCGAGCGGGCCCAGTCCCTGGTACGCCTGGTCCGCGCCGTGCTCGTCCGGCGTCGGGCCGCAGTGGTCGAGGACCTGCTGGTCGAGTCGCTGCTCAAGTCCTCAGACAGCCTGATCACCTTCCGGCGGCGTTCGGGTTCGATCATGCAGGTGGCCGGCGCCGTGGACCTGGTGGTCTACGACGCCGCCAACCCTCGAAGCGTCATCTACCAACTCGATCGCCTGTTCCATCACCTGTCCGATCTGCCCACCCAGTCCCCGTCCCGACGCCTGGGCGACGAGCAGCGGCTGATCCTCGAAGCGACGACCATGCTGCGGCTCACCGATGCCGCCCGGCTGGCCGCCGTCGATCCGGACGCCGACCGGCGCCCCGAGCTCGATTCGGTCCTCAGCCGGGTGGACGACCTGCTGGCTGAGCTTCTCGACAGCCTGCGCCACACCTTCTTCGCCCACGAGCGGCTCTCGGTCCTGGACGGCCGGCAGCCCGACTCGCTCGGAACGAGCCCATGATGTACCGGATCGTCCACCGCACCAACTACCGCTACAACGCGCCGGTATCGCGCTGTCGGAACGAAGCCCATCTCCGGCCCCGGGACACCGCCCGTCAGCACTGCCTGGCCAGCGACCTGGTGGTCGACCCCACGCCGACCAGTTGGTCGGAGCGGTCCGACTTCTTCGGCAACCCGGTGCTCTCCTTCGTCGTCGACGGACCGTTCGACGAGTTGACGGTGACCTCGACCAGCTCGGTCTCGGTGTCGGATGGCGAACCCCTCCCGCCCACCGGGCCGGGATGGGAGGAGGTCCGCGACTCCTTGTCCACCGATCTGAGCGCCGAGATGCTGGCCGCCCGAGAGTTCTGCTTCGAATCGCCACTGGTCCCCGTCTCGGCGAACGTCCGCACCTACGCGGAGCCCTCGTTTCCGCCCGGGAGGCCCGTCGCCGACGTCATCTCCGATCTCACCCGGCGGATCTTCGCCGAATTCGTCTACGACCCCGGCTTCACCACGGTGACGACGCCGTTGGAGGAGGTGGTCCGATTCCGGCGGGGCGTCTGCCAGGACTTCGCCCACCTGGCCATCGGGTGCTTCCGATCGATGGGCCTCGCGGCGCGCTACGTGAGCGGCTACCTGGAGACCGAGGCACCGGCAGGAGAGGAGCGGCGGATCGGCGCCGACGCCTCCCACGCGTGGCCATCGGTGTTCCTCCCCGGGTGGGGATGGCTCGATGTCGACCCGACCAACGACAAGGTCGTGGGGTCGACCTACGTGACCACGGCATGGGGACGCGACTACTCCGACGTGTCACCGCTCAAGGGCATCGTGTTCGGAGGCGGCGGCTCGCACCTGCTCGACGTCTCGGTGGATGTCACCCGGTCCGCGGTGGGATCCCGCCCCGATTAGTCGGCAGTGTGGCGCGGGATCGTGAACGGAACACCCCATCCGGGCACGGACTGGCTACGCTCCATGCCATGCGCATCCTGATCACCGGCTCTGCCCGGGCCATCGGGGCGGCCACGGCGGACGAGCTCTCACGAGCCGGTCACGAGGTCATTGCCACGGCCCGGAATGCCGCTCTGCTCGATCACCTCGACGTCGCCATGCGGCTGCCCCTCGATGTCACCGACGAGGCGTCGATCGCCAACGCACTGGCCCAGGCCGGCGAGCTCGACGTCATCGTCAACAATGCCGCCATCTCGGGAAAGGGTCCCATGGAGGACTTTCCGATCGGGCAGCTGCGCGACATGTTCGAGACCAATACCTTCGGACCCCTGCGCCTCGTGCAGCACGTCCTCCCCCAGTGGCGGAGCCGGGGAAGCGGAGTCATCGTCAACGTGAGCTCGGTGCAGGGACGGGTGGCCACGCCCCTCGAGGGTCCCTACTCGGGTACGAAGCACGCGCTCGAGGCCATCTCCGAGTCGATGCACTACGAGCTCGGTCACTTCGGCATCCGGGTGGTGATCGTCCAGCCCGGGTACATCGCCCCGGGGATGAAACATGCGGACCGCGTCGCCGGCAGCGGCGCCTATCGCCAACTGTGGGAGCAGTGGGAGGGTACCGACAAGAAGGTGTCCGGTCCGAACGGTCGCCCGGGGCCCGAGCTGGTGGCGCTGGCCATCCGTCAGGCCATCGAGGATCCGACCACGCCGCTGCGGGTCCCGGTCGGGGAGGACGCGATCACCGTCCTGGCCGCCAGGGCACAGCTCAACGACACCCGATTCGAGTCGGCCATGCGCCGGACGCTGGGCATGACGTGGTGAGGGCTGGGCATGACGTGGTGAGGGCTGCGGGTGCCGGCGATCAGGTGGGGACGTTGATCAGGCTGCGGGCCGCCATTCGCAGATAGTCGAGGAGCTCCTCCTCGTCGGTCTCAGACAACTCGGCCTCGCGCACCGCCTCGGTCATGTGGCGCAGCCAGGCGTCGGCCTCGGTGGTTCCGATGGCGAACCGGGCATGACGCATCCTGAGGCGGGGATGACCGCGTTGCTCGCTGTAGTGCGGCGGCCCGCCCCAGTACTGCATCAGGAACAGGGCCAGGTGGGCTTTCGCCTCGGTCAGGTCCTCGGGGTACATGGGCCGGAGCAGCGGATCGACGGCGACGCCGGCATAGAACCGCTCGACGAGCGCGATGAAGAAGGCCTCGCCGCCCCACCGCTCGTAGGCCGTCCGCTCGGGCTCCTGATCCACTTGCACCACGTACCGACTGTAGGCCGACCTCGGTTAGCCTCGGACCATCCAATCCCGGGAGTGGAACGGGGAACAGGGGGTCCACCATGTTCGAATGGTCCGAAGAGCAACTGATGGTCCGCGACGCCGTCCGTCGCTTCGTCGAATCAGAGGTGGTGCCCAAGATCGATGCGCTCGAGCACGGTGATCTGCCGCCCTACGAGATCATCCGCAAGCTGTACGCCACGTTCGGCATGGACCAGCTGGCCCGAGACCGGTTCAAGGCCCAGCTCGAGCGCAAGGCCGCAGGCGCTGGCGCCGGGGCCGGCGCCGGGGCCGGCGCCGTGGCCGGGGGCCAGAAGGGCCACCCGGAGCGTCGCGGAGACGGCGGGGCAGCCGCCATGACCCTCATTCCGATCATCGAACTGTGCCACTACTGCCCGGGCATCGTGACCGCCATGGGCGTGAGTGTGGGGCTGGCGGGCGGGACCATCATGAAACAGGGCACACCGGCCCAGATGGAGCGATGGGGACTCGATCTCCTCACCGCCGAGAAGGTCGGGGCCTGGGCCATCACCGAGCCGGACTCGGGTTCCGATGCGCTGGGCGGGATGAAGTCCACCGCCCGCCGAGATGGTGACGAGTACATCCTCAACGGAAACAAGACCTTCATCACCAACGGCCCCTATGCCGACACCGTCGTGTTCTACGCAAAGTTGGACGATGGATCCGACACGCCGCTGCGTGATCGCCAGGTGCTCACCTTCGTACTCGACAGGGGCACTGCTGGGCTCGAGCAGTCCAAGCCGTTCCGCAAGATGGGCCTGCACTCGTCTCCCACCGGCGAGCTGTTCCTCTCGGACGTGCGAGTGTCGAAGAGCCACCTGCTGGGCGGGACCGAGGATGAGCGGGCCGGCAGCGGTCGCGACTCGGCCAAGGGAAACTTCGTCACCGAACGCGCCGGGCTGGCGGCCATGTCCCTGGGCGTGATCGAGGAGTGCCTCGCCCGGTCGGTCGAGTACGCCAAGAATCGGATGCTGTGGGGACAGCCCATCGGGGACCGGCAGCTGATCCAGCTCAAGTTGGCCAACATGGAGGTGGCCAGGCTGAACGTGCAGAACCTGGTCTTCCGCCACATCGAGCTCTCCGAAGCGGGCAAGAGCCTCTCACTGGCCGAGGCCTCGGCCATGAAGCTCTACGCCGCGCAAGCCGCCTCCGACGTGGCCATGGAGGCCGTGCAGCTCTTCGGAGGGAACGGGTACATGGCCGAATTCCGGGTGGAGCAGCTGGCCCGTGACGCCAAGGTCTTCCAGATCTACGCAGGCACCGACGAGATCCAGGTCACCCATATCGCCAAGGACCTGTTGAACCGCTGACCGTGAACCGCTGACCCGGCGGTAGCCCGGCCTGGGCTGATAGTGCCGGTAGTGTTCCTGCATGGCCAGCGGGCTCACTTCTCCGCCAACCTCGGTGGTGGACCTGGCGGTGCCCAGGTCGTTCGATGCCCGGTACGGGCACGGCATCGACCGCGGGCTGTGCCTGGGCGGGGGCGGCGTGTTCTTCGTCGCCTGGCAGGCGGCCTACCTGCGAACGCTGGCCACCCACGGGATCCGGTTCGACAGATCCGACCGGGTCGTCGGCACCTCGGCCGGGTCGATGGTTGCCTCGGCGCTGGTCACGGGCAGGTTGAACCGGCTCCATTCCGAGATCTCCCTGGTGTCCAAGCTTCCATCCGTCATCTCGTCGCTGGCACCGGCATCGGAACTCCACCCCAGCCAGCAACGAGCGCTCGACCTGTTCATCAAGGCCACCGATGGCGACCCCGACACCGTCCAGGAGATCGGCCATGCCGCGTTGGCCGCGTTGACTCCGAGGGCCAGTGCCACCCGGCGGAACATCCTGCTCGTGCTCGGAACCGCCCGCTGGTCCTCCGATGCGCTGCGGATCACCTGCGTGGATGCCTACACCGGCGAGCGGTGCGTCGTGACCCGCCAATCCAACACCTCCATCCCGCGGGCTGTGGCCGCCAGCACCGCCGTCCCGGGGATCTTCGCGCCACAAGCCATCGGGGATCGACGGTGCATGGACGGCGGAGTCAGCGGCACCGGTACCCACCTCGACCTCCTGGCCGGGGCCAAACGGGTGCTGATCCTGGCCCTGACCGACGGCAAGGACATGATCGAAGGGATGATGACCTCGCATCCCGGAGGGGGCCGACAGGAACTCGCCGACCTCGAGAAGTCGGGGACCGAGGTCGTGCTTCGGATCCCATCGGAGGTCGATCTGGCCGAGTTGATGTCCCCGACCAGCGTCCCCGAGGCGCTGGCCCTGGGCGTACGTCAAGCCTCGGCCGATGTCGGCCAGCTCTCGGCCTTCTGGGGCTGACCTCGGTCCGGTCAGCCAGGTGAGGGTGAGGCCGGAGGGAGGACCGAGGCGGCCACCGCCCCGACCAGGCCGCCCACTGCCAGGTCGTGGGCCACGGTGATGGCGTTGACGATGGCCACCGAGGACGACGAGCCGTGGCTGATCACGCAGACACCGTCCACGCCGAGCAACATGGCACCGCCGGTATTTTCGGGATCGAGCGCGGCGGCGAGAGGCAGCAGGTGTGGATAGAGGGCATCCGCGGTCTGGCGAACGTCGGGCTGTCCCAGAATTTCGGTGAGGGCCCCGATGAGGAAGCGCATCGACCCCTCGAGCGTCTTGAGGGCGACATTGCCGGTGAAGCCATCGGTGACGATGACGTCGGTCATCCCGGTGAAGAAATCGCGCCCTTCCACGTTGCCCACGAAATCGAACGCGGGACCTCCTCCGCCGTCCGCCAGCAAGCCGTACGTCTCCTTCTCGAGTGGCGTGCCCTTCGATTTCTCCTCCCCGATCGACAGGAGAGCCACCCGGGGTCGGTCGATCCCGTAGCGCTTGCCGGCGAACGCCGCCCCCATCTGGGCGAACTGCACCAGCATCTGAGGCGTGCACTCTGCGTTGGCCCCCGAGTCGAGGAGCACGGTGGGCCACGGTCCTCCCGGATAGGGGATCGGGGTGGCGATGGCCGGCCGGACGACGTTGGGCAACCGGCCCATCCGGAGCAGGGCCGACGCCATGGTGGCACCGGTGTTTCCGGCCGACACCATGGCCATGGCCCGGCCGTCCCTGACGGCCTCGGCGGCCCGCACCAACGACGAGTCCTTCTTCCGACGGACACTGTTGCCGGGGTCGTCGTCCATGCCGATGACCTCGCTGGCCGGGAAGCAGGGTAGGTCACCGACATCGCCCATCTCGCCGGTGCGGCCGACCAGGGCCACCCTGATATCGGTCCGCTCCGCCACCTGGCGGGCCCCGGCCACGATCTCTCCGGGTGCCCGATCACCGCCCATGGCATCCACCACCACCGGGAGCGAGGCGAACTCCTCACCCTCCGGGCGTGCGCCGCCCCGCGCCACTACTCGACTTCGATGGCCTGACGGCCTTTGTACCAACCGCAGTTCGGGCAGACGACGTGGGGGGTCTTGGCGGAGGTGCACTGCGGGCACACCGAGCGTGCCGGCGCCTTCAGCACCCAGTTGGATGCCCGGCGGCTGCGGCTCTTCGACTTCGAGGTCTTCTTCTTCGGAACGGCCATAGGGATGGCATCCTAGGCCAATCCGCCGCCCTCCGGGCCCCGCAGGGCGTCCAGCGCGCTCCACCGGGGGTCCCCCTCGGGTGGACAGGGGCAGGCGGAGATGTTCCGGTTCGCGCCACAACGGGGGCAGAGGCCGAGACAGTCAGGCGAGCACAGCGGGGCCAGGGGGAGGTCCAACATGACCGCATCGCGGGCCAGCGGTTCGAGGTCCAACTCGTCACCGGCCAGGAGATAGGCGTCCTCGTCCTCGGTCCACTCCGGCCGAGGGGCGTACCGCTCGCGCACGGCGGCATCCACCCTGCCCGACACCGGCCCACCACAGCGGCGGCACTCGCCGACCCAGGGGGCGCCGACGGTGCCGGTCACCATGATCCCGCCCGGATAGGAGGCGAGGGTCAGATCGCAGACCACCGGTGCATCGTCTGGTACCGAGATCCCGACCGCAGACAGCCCCTCGATACTGCCCTGGCGCACCTCGCGCCGCACGCTGCCGGCGAGCTTGCGCAGGGCGGCGACCTGGACGACGAACGGCCGCCGGGCCTGACGCCGGTCACGGCCACCTGTGGCACCGACGGCTGCGGCCGCGCCGTCGCCGTCCGGATCCGGTTCCAACGTACGGGGCTCGGTCCTCACCGGGTCGCCCGCCTCAGGCGAGGTCCTGATCGAAGAAACCTTCGGGGTCGTCCACTTCCTGGCCGGCCGCGTCGAGGGTGCTCGGAGCCAGCGAGGTGTCCCCGCCGTCGCCGATCTCCACCTTGGGCAAGGGGGTCACCTGTAACTTCTCGCGACCCGCCTGCACGGTCTTCATCGTCCGATCGAGAACGATCTCGAAACTGGCCAGCTTCTGGTCGGCATAGTCCTCGGCCTCGTGCCGCAGACGACGAGCCTCCTCGTTGGCATCGTCCAGGATCCGCTGGGCCACGTGATTGGCCTGACGCACGATCTCCGTCCGTTGGACCATCCGTTCGGCCTGCACCCTCACCTCTTCCAAGAGGATGTCGGCCTCCCTGCTCTTCTCGGCCAGGAACTCGTCCCGCTCCTTGAGCAGCCATCGGGCCTGGCGGAGCTCGTCGGGCATTCGATCGAGCGCCGCCTGCAGCAGTTCGGCCAGCTCCTCGCGCGACACCAGCACCGACGCCGACAGCGGCATGGCCTTGGCTGTCTGGACAAGGTCGAGCGCGCTGCGAATCAGCGCCTCGGCATCGTGCTCCTCGCCGGCCGCCCGTTGCTGCTCCAGATCCTCGAAGAGATCACTCACCGGCGAACTTCTCCTTGAGGCGCAGGGCCACCACCTCCGGGACGAACGAGGTCACGTCGCCGCCGAAGCGGGCCACCTCGCGGAGGAGCTTGGAGGCGATGAAGGAGTGGGTCGAGCTGGTCGGGATGAACAGGGTCTCCACCCCGGAGAGCTGCTTGTTCATCTGGGCCATCTGCATCTCGTTCTCGAAGTCGGACACGGCCCTCAGGCCCTTGACGATCACGCTCGCCCCGACATCGTTGGCCACATTGACCACCAGGGTGGCGAGGGACACGATGCGCACGTTGGTGAGATGGTGCAGCGACTCCTCCAGCATCTCCTGCCGCTCGTCGAGATCGAAGAGGGCACCGTCCTTCTGCGGATTGCGAAGGGTGGCCACCACCACCTCGTCGAACAGCCGGGTGGCGCGCTCGATCACCTCGAGGTGCCCGTTGTGGACCGGGTCGAACGACCCGGGAATGAGCGCAATCCTCACGAGACACCTTTCTCCGTGACCAGCTCCGGACGGGCCACGGTCACGATCGTACCCCCATACCGCCTGGTTTTGATGACTCCCCACCCCGGCGGAGGGGTGATCTCGTCCCCCGATTCGAGGATGGCCAGATCGGCCGGCAACGTCGCCACCAGCGAATCCCACTCACCGTAGCCATAGGGGGGATCGCAGAGGACGAGGTCGAAGCGGGACGCCGTGGTCGCCGCCCACGCACCCACGTCGGCCCGGACCACGATGGCGTCGCCTTCCCGCTCGGCATCGACCAGGCCCACGGAGGCCAGATTGCCGCGGACGGCGGCGAGTGCCTCGGGACTGTGGTCGACGAAGGTCACCGAGGCTGCGCCACGGGACAGCGCCTCGACGCCCAACGCGCCCGAGCCGGCGAACAGGTCGGCCACCATCATGCCGTCCACCCCGCCCAGACTGAACAGGATGTCGAAGATCGCCTCCCTGACACGGTCCGAGGTGGGTCGGACGGCGGGACCGGTCGGCGCCGACAGGCGCCGACCCCGAAATTCGCCTCCGATGACACGCACCCGCCCAGACTACCGGCAAGCACCGAATTCCCGAGATCGGTCGGGCGGGGCCAGCCGGCTCTCAGCGGTTGGATCCGACATCCACTGGCCCGCCCGAATCCGGAGGGACCGGTCAGCTCTTGAACAAGAACTCGGCTTCGTCGTCGTCGATGAAGATGCGGAGTTCATCGACAAGGAGCGCATGGTTCGTGAGGTCTGGATCCTCGGCCACGAGCTCTTCGGCCATGGTGCGCGCGTGGACCACCAGGGGGCGATCGGACAGCAGCTTGGCCAGTTTGAGATCGCTCCTCCCCTTCTGCCGGGCCCCGAGGATGGTGCCCTCTCCCCGGAGCTCGAGGTCCACCTCGGCGAGCTCGAAGCCGTCGGTGGTCCGCTCCATGGCCGACAGGCGGACCTCGGCCTCGGGGGTGTCGTTGGCGGACAACAGGTAGCACCACGACGGATCGCGGCCCCGTCCGACACGGCCGCGTAATTGGTGGAGCTGGGCGATGCCGAATCGGTCGGCATCCTCGATGACCATCACCGTGGCCTCGGGGACGTCGACGCCGACCTCGATCACCGTCGTGGCCACGAGCACGTCGACGGCACCGGTCCGGAACTCGTTCATGACCCGCTCCTTCTCGGCCGACGGGAGCTGGCCGTGGAGGAGTGCCACACGCAGGCCGGCGAGCTCGGCCCCGGCCAGACGTTCGGCTTCGAGCACCACCGACGTGGCCTGGACCCGGTCCGACCCCTCGACCAACGGGCACACGACAAAAGCCCGGTGACCCGAGGCCACCTCACCACGCACCCGCTCCCACGCCTCTTCGCCGGCAGGGTCACGGAGCCAGGTCGTCGTCACCGGGAGCCGGCCCGGAGGCAGTTCGTCGATGATGGTCATGTCGAGATCACCGAAGACCACCATTGCCGCAGTACGGGGGATGGGCGTCGCCGTCATGACCAGCAGATCGGGGTCGCTCCCGGTGCCGTCGTCGCCGCGTCCCTTGGCCCGCAGGGCGGCGCGCTGCTCCACCCCGAACCGGTGCTGCTCGTCGATGACCACCACCCCGAGTGAACGGAACCCGACCTGGTCGGTGAGGAGGGCGTGGGTCCCGATCAGGAGGTCGACGGAACCGTCGGCCAGGCCGGAGTGAAGCCGGGCCCGCTCGGCCGCGGCGGTCTTGCTGGTCAACAGGGCGACCCGCAGCGGGCGCCGGCCCCCGAGGGTCGACGGATCGGGCACGGAGAGTCCCTCCGTGAGCCTGGTCACCTCGGTGGCGTGCTGCTCGGCCAGTACCTCGGTGGGGGCCATGAGCGCACCCTGGTGCCCCCCCTCCACCCCCACCAGCATGGCCGCCACCGCCACCACGGTCTTGCCCGAGCCGACGTCTCCCTGCAGCAACCGGTGCATGGGGAGCGGACCGGCCAGATCGTCGCGGATGGCATCGATGGCACGGCTCTGGGCCCCGGTCGGCGAGAAGGGCAGGCCCTCGATGAACCGGTCCATCAAGGTCGGAGCGCCATCGTCACGGACAACCGCGTGCCGGATGCCGCGGGCGTCGCGCTGCAGGCGCTCCTGGCGCAGGACCAGGGCCATCTGCAAACGGAACAGCTCGTCGAAGGCCAGTCTCCGACGGGCCGGTTCGCTCCGGGCCATGGCGGACGGCCGGTGGATGTCGTTGAAGGCGGTGGTGCGGTCGATCAGGTCGAAGCGCTCCCGCCATCCCTCGGTCACCGGGTCGGCGAACCGACCGGCCCGGTCGAGTGCCTCGCCCACATACCGGCTGATCCGGGCCGAGGTGAGCTTGGCCTTGTCGGTCAGCGGGTAAACCGGGAAGACCCGCCCACTCCGGTCCCCCTCGCCGGGCTCCGCGTCGTCTCCTGGGGAGCGAAGGACCTCGGCGGTCGGACCGCTCAGCTGGAGGTCGCCCCGGTAGGAGCCGACGGTCCCGTAGAACATGGCCAGGGTGCCCACGGGAAGCTGCTTGGCCCGCCAGGCCTGGTTGAAGAAGACCACGTCGATCCGTCCGCTGTCGTCGGCGATCCCCACCACGACCCGTGACGGCCCTCGGCGGCGGCCCCGCCCATAACCGGCCGACGGCCGGCCCACCCTGGTCACCTGGCCCAGAACGGACGCCTTGTCCCCGACCGCCAGTTCGGCGATGGGCACCAGCCGGGTCCCGTCGATGTAGCGGCGGGGATAGTGGGTGACCAGGTCGAGCACCGTGCCGATGGCGAGCTCAGCCAGTTCACGACGGGCGCTCTCCCCCACCCCCTTGAGCACCGTCACGGGCAGCTCGGAGAGTTGACGGAACTTCCGTCCGCCGCCGTTGGATCGGTCTTCCGCTCGAGGAGTGCCGCTCACCCGATGGGGCGCCGAACCGCTCACTCGATGGAGAACAGGTACGGGTAGAGCGGCTGTCCACCGTGGTGCACCTCTATCTCGACGTTGGGCCGCTGATCCTTGATCCACTCGGTGATCCGCCTGGTGTCGCCCGCTCCCGATCCCTCGCCCTCGATGATGGTGACCAGGTCGTGACGGTCGGTCACCAGGACTTCCAGCAACGAGCACGCTGCTCCGGCCAGGGACTCGTCGACCACCTCGATCCCCCGGCGGGACAGGCCCAGCCAGTTGCCGGTGACGATCGGGCCCACGGCGCTGTCCGAGTTGCGCACGGCCCGGGTCACCTCGCCGGTGACAACCTTGAGGGCAGACGCCTCCATGGTGCGGGCGTTCACCGCGCCATTGGCCCCGGGATCGTAGGCCAGCAGGGCTGCGAACCCGGCCACGACCGTTTCGGTCGGAACCACCCAGACGGACTTGTCGGTGAGTCCGTCGACCCGCTCGGCGACCGCCCGGATGTTTCCGTTGTTCGGCAGGATGATCACCTCGTCGGACCGCAGGGCCTGCACCGCGTCGACCAGCTCTGCCGTCGATGGGTTCATGGTCTGGCCACCGGCGATGAGGCTCTGGACGCCGAGGGACCGGAAGATGCGACCGACCCCGTCACCGGTGGCCACAGCCACCACCCCGGTGGTCGGGGCAGGTCCCGGTGGCGGCTCCGGCGGGCCGTTCCCCACCCTGTCCGCGGCCTCACGGACCCAGCGTTCCTCTTCCACCTCTTCGAGCAGGTCGGTGACCCGGATGGCCCGCGGCCGGCCGGCGTCGAGGGACGCCTCGATGGCCGCACCGATGTCATCGGTGTGGATGTGGCAGTTCCAGATGCCGTCCCCGCCAACCACGACGATGGAGTCGCCCAGCCCGGCCCAGACCTCCTTGAACGAGGGAACGGTCTCGTCGGGAGCTTCGAGGAGGTACATCACCTCGTAGCGGAGACCGGCCAGGTCGGCGTCGGGGTCGGCCTCGGGGTCGACCGGCCCGAAGTTGACCTCCGGCGTTTCGGGGGGCAGGGGCATCGAGCGCCCGTCGAGCACCGACAAGAGGGCGTCGAACAACAGCAGCAGACCGGTCCCGCCGGCATCGACCACGCCGGCCTGCTCCAGCACGGGCAGGAGCGATGGCGTACGGGCCAGCGCATCCGCGGCTCCGGCCCTCGAGGCCTCGGCCACGTCCACCAGTGACTTCCCGGCTTCGGCGGCCACCCTGGCCTCGTCCGCGGCTCCACGGGCCACCGTCAGGATTGTTCCTTCCACCGGGCGCATCACGGCCTCTCGCGCCAGTTCGTCGGCCAGAACGAGCGCTCGTGAGAGCTCGCGGGCACCGGGGGGGACGGTCGAGCTGCCGAGGCCCTCCGAGATGCCCCGTAGCAGCTGGGACAAGATGACCCCGGAATTTCCTCGGGCACCCATCAGCGACCCGTGGGCGATGGCCTTGCAGGTGGCGGCGAGGTCGGGTGAGTCCAGGGTCTCGATCTCGTCGGTCACCGACTCGAGGGTCAGGGCCATATTGGTCCCGGTGTCGCCGTCGGGGACCGGGTAGACGTTGAGCCGATTGATCAGCTCCTGATGGGACCGGAGCCCGTCGCGGAACGTGGTGATCACCTGGCAGAGCTCCGTCGCTCCGAGCGTGTCGAGGACCACCATGGCCAGGATGCTAACCTTTGCGACTTACCCTGAGGATCTAGAAGGAAGTCGGAGCGTCATGGCAGCGGTGTGCGAAGTCTGTGGGAAAAAGCCGTCGTTCGGCATGAACATCAGCCACTCCCACCGCCGGACCAAGCGGCGCTGGGATCCGAACATCCAGCGGGTGCGGGCCCTGGTGGACGGATCTCCCCGGCGGATCAACGCCTGTACGTCGTGCATCCGCTCGGGCAAGGTCGTCAAGCGGCCGGTCCGGGACATCCCGGCCTGAGCCACCCGTAGCCCTCCGGCCCCAGCGGGCTGGGTAAGCGGGCGACGGCTCAGCCGGCGGATCCCGCTCCGCCCCGGCCGAAGCCCCCGAACCCGCCGAACCCTGTTGTGACCCCGGCCTGGGTGGCCGAGACCGTCGCCGCCGCCACCGTCCCGTCGGCGGACTTCGTCCCCTGGACCGTGACCGTGTCACCGGGCTGGAGAGCCGAGAGGGTCGACTTGGCATTCCGGTTGATGGTGGTGTTCGACCCGATGGTCACGGACACGAGGTTCCCGCTGGCGTTCGTGACATAGAGGGTGTTCCCGATGATGTCGGTCACGGTGCCCGCGGTGGCGTTGGCGGCAGCCGCGCTGGCGAAGGCGCCGCCGGCACCCGTGCCCCCTCCTGCGCCGCCTCGTCGGAAGGCTCCCCCGAACAGCGACGCGGCCGACGTCGTCGTCGACGTGTGACGTTGCATATAGGCGCCACCCCAGATACCGGCCGACGCCACCAGGACCACCAACAAGGCGGCAACCGGCCACGAGATGCGGAAGCCCTTCTTCGGCCCCTGCGTGGGCCAGGCGTCGTCCTCGTCGGCGAAGAGGGTGTCCAGTTCCGTCGATGCACCCAGATCCGTCGAGGGGGTGACGGGGACTTGCGCGGTGTCGTTCGGATGCAGCTGCTCGGTCGGAGGATCACCGGTGACGATGTCCCCGATGTCAGATTCAGGCATGGCAGTCCGTCCTTCTCTTACTCATTCGTATCGCAGCGCATCGATCGGTCGGAGCGACGCGGCACGATAGGCCGGGTAGAGCCCAGCCACGATCCCCACCAGCAGGGCGACCCCGAAAGCCAGCGGGATCGAATAGGGGGCGATGACCGGTTGCACCCCATCGATCTTGAACCGCGCGCCGGTGAGTCCGACCACCACGCCCACCACCCCGCCGAGGAGTGAGATGACCACGGCCTCGATGAGGAATTGGCTGAGCACCACCGATTTGGGTGCCCCGATGGCCTTGCGCAGACCGATCTCGCGCGTGCGCTCCGTGACTGTGACCAACATGATGTTCATCACTCCGATGGCTCCCACCAGCAGCGACACCGCCGCCACCCAGCCGAGCAGGGCGGTGAAGGTGTTGGTGGTGGACGTGGCTGTGCTCAAGAGGCTGGCTTCGTTCAGCACGCTGAAGGGAAGGTCGGCCACGGTGGTGTCGTTCTGTGCGGCCAGGATGCTCTCGACCTCGCTCTGAGCCAGTGTCAGCGTGGCTGAGGACTTTCCCTGCACCAGAAGCTCCGAAAACGACTGGGACTCCCCCGTCAGCTGGTCCTGCACGGCCGTGTACGGGGCGATGGCGACCGCGTCCTGGTTGGTGAGACCGCTGGTCCCCTTGGCCGCCAGCAAGCCGATCACCTGGAATTGGGCCGAGCCCAGCTGGATCTCCTGGCCGATCGGGTTCGAGCCCACGGCGAACAGGTTGCTGGCCACGTCGGCGCCGATGTCGACCACCTGGGCATGGCGGGCGACATCGGTGGCCGTGATGGCACGGCCCGCCGACAGGGTGTAGTTCGTGGCCGTCATGTAGGACGGGGTCGAGCCGATGACCGAGGTCGAATAGGTGGCGCCGTCGTAGGTGGCCGTCTGGCTGGTCGAGACGACAGGTGAGACCGACTGCACATCCGGAGCGTTGTCCGGATCAGAGAGCAACTTCACGTCGGCCAGTGTCAACGTGGCGTTGCGGCTCTGCGTCCCTGTCTGTGCCGTACCTCGGCCGAACCGCCCGGAGCTGAAGACGGTCAGCGTGTTCGTCCCCAGCTGGTCGATCCGGGACTCGACGGCGCGGGACGAACCGGTGCCGACGGCCAGCAGGACGATCACCGCGGCCACGCCGATGAGGACTCCGAGCATGGTGAGGAGGGAGCGCAACCAGTTCGAGCTGATGCCCCTGAGGGCCATGACCAGGTTGGCGCGGATGCTCACTGCCCCTCACCTGCCGTGGGACCGGGTGCGGCACTGGCCCGGGCATGGGCCACGTGGACACTCTGCGCCTGGCCCGTGCTCTGGCGCCGGTCGTCGACGATCCGACCGTCACGCAATCTGATGACCCGCGTGGCATAAGCGGCGATGTCCTCTTCATGGGTGATCATGACCACGGTGCGCCCTTGCGCATGCAGGTTGGTGAA
>JBEKIU010000006.1:0-41324 GCA_050011635.1 Acidimicrobiales bacterium | reverse complement strand
TTGTGTCTCCACACGACGACGGTCACCTTGCCGATGATGTTCGAGGCCGGAACAGTGCCCCACGAACGGCTGTCGCTGGAGTCGCCCCGGCAGTCGCCCATCATGAAGTACTGCCCGGGCGGGATGCGGGTGGTAGGCACGTCGGCTGCCGACTGGGCGCAGATGCCCGTGAGCTTCGGCAGCCATGGCTCGGCCAGGGGCTTCCCGTCGATGAGAATCGTGTCCCCGACCGATGAGATGGTCTCGCCGGGCAGGCCGATCACCCTCTTCACCAGGTCGGCATACTCGGAGTCGTGATCGCCCGGGGCGCGGCGGAAGACGACGATGTCTCCTCGGTGGATCGTCGACGAGAGCTTGTCCACGATCAGACGGTCGCCGATCTGCAGCGTCGGGAGCATCGACCCCGACGGCACCACGAACGCCTCGGCGGCGTAGGCACGGACTCCGGTGGACAGGACCATGATGCCCACGAAGGTCGCAATCAACACGAAGGCGGTTCGGACCCCGGCCCGACGCATGCCAGCTCTCATCACGCGGAATCCTAGGCCCAGTGCGTAGGCCGGCGGGGGTCGGGACGGGTGGCCGGGCCCACGGCTGATGGCCGGATGGCGCGGCTACGAGCCCTTCGGCCGCCGCCCCAACAGTCTCAACACGTACGATCCGGCCCGCCCCGGCTTTCCCGTGTGGTGCCCGTCCGAGCTGTGCCCGACCCGGCCGAAGGATCCGCCGGTGAACCCCTCGGCGCGGTTGGGCTCTTCATACTTCGGAACCTTGTCCAGCTTGTGCCTTCGCTTGCGCGGCTTGCTTCCTTCAGATCCCATCCACCCATCATTGTCGACGGGCTCCTGTCGTGCTTCACGGGACCGGACGGTTCGGCCGGGGGCGGGGGCGGGGTCGTCGACGTGGCCGGCTCGTCGTCGCCCGTCCGGTCCCCGATACCGATCTATCGTTGGGACGCTGATGCCCATCTCGACGAAGCCCTTGGCCCTCCAGCAGGGCGCCCCGCCGGTGAGGCACCGAGTGGCCCGCCCCACCGGCCGTTCCCACCGCGGGACCGTGGCCACGGGGACCGGGAGCCCGGGTCCGACCGGCCGACGCCCATGGTGAGCCCCGCCTCGACGGTCGTGCTGGTGGTGGCCGTCTTCGGCGCCACGACCGTCGAGATGGTCGAAGCGCTCACCATCGTGGTGGCGGCCGGGGTCACTCGGGGGTGGCGCTCGGCCATCGAGGGCGCGGCTACCGCGGTCGCCGTCCTCGGCGCCATCGTCGTGGTCGTCGGGGTACCCCTCGTTCGCTACGTGCCCATCGATGCTCTGCGGATGGCGGTCGGGGCGCTGTTGCTCGTGCTCGGCCTCTCGTGGTTGCGGAAGGCCATCCTTCGCTCCAGTGGCCTCCTGCCCCTGCACGACGAAGACGCCATCTTCGCGGAAACCTCGGCCGAACTGGCCGCCGATGCGCCGGCTTCGCCCTCCTCGCCCCGGCGGGACGGAGTGGCCTTCGCCGTCGCGTTCAAAGGGGTCTTCCTCGAGGGCACGGAGATCGTGCTCATCGTGATCAGCCTCGGGGCCAGCCAACACCGACTGGGAATTGCGGCCGCAACGGCCGGGGTCGCCATCGCCATGGTCACCATCGTCGGCTTCCTGGTGGCCAGACAGCTCTCGCAGGTGCCGGAGAACACCATCAAGACGGTGGTGGGGATCATGCTGACCAGCTTCGGCCTCTTCTGGGTGGGCGAGGGTGCGGGCGTGCACTGGCCGGGGAGCGACGCGGCCATCGTGGGGTTCGTCGGACTCTTCGCTCTGGTCACCCTCGGGTCGGTGACCTGGCTCCGAACCATGCGTCCCACAGACCCTGCGCCGACGGCAGCCGGTGCGGGAGACGAGGCCGCCCGATGAAGACTGTCGGGCGCGGCGTCCGTTCGTTCGGCCGCTTCTGGTGGGAGTTCCTGATCGGCGACACGCCCGAGCTCTTCTTCGCCGTCCTGGCCATCGTGGCCGCGTCCCTCCTCTTGCGGAACCACCATGTGGCCGCGGTCATCGTCCTTCCCGTCATGACCGTCGCCTCCTTGCTGGCCAGCGTCATCCGAGGTCGGGTCAAGCGCTGACCATCCGTGCCCGGGTGCCGGATGGCGATGGCGGGGCCGGACAGCCGGATGGCGGGGCCGGACAGCCGGATGGCCGGCCCGGACAGGGCCGTGGCGCCCTGCGAGTGACACCACCCGATGCAGGCAGCGGCTCTGGGCAACGGATAGGGTCGGGCCCGGAACTACGCAAGAAGGGGGACCACCAGTGATCGCCTATACCTATCCGTTGCTCGACTTCCTGTGGACATTGGTCGAGATCTTTCTGTTCGTCATCTGGATCTGGCTCGCCGTCATGGTCTTCGTCGACATCTTCCGGAGTCATGACATGGGCGGGGTGGCCAAGGCCCTCTGGGTCCTGTTCATCGTCATCCTCCCGTTCATCGGCATTCTGGTGTACCTGATCGCCCGCGGCGGCGGGATGCACGAACGGGCCGCGAATCAGGCGGCACGGGAGCAGAAGGCGTTCGATTCGTACGTCAGGCAGGCCGCCGGATCGTCAGGAAGCGCGGACGAGCTGGCCAAATTGGCCGAGCTCAAGGACAAGGGTGTCATCACCGACGCCGAGTTCGACGCTCAGAAGGCAAAAATCCTCTCCTGAAGGACCGCGGCCGGGGCACGCGGTCGTGACCCGGCAAGCGAGCGGGGCGGCGGGTCGAACCCGCACCCGGTGGACCTCCAAGCCCCAGCTGGCGCGGCAGGGCCCCCTGCGACCTATCGTAAGGGCGAGTGACGACTGCAGAGGGCCGACTCGAAGTCAAAAAGCGCAATCTGGCCAGCCGGATACGGCGGCGGTCCGGGCCGTCGGCGCCCGGGTCTGCACCGGCATCGGATGGCACGGGAGCGTCACCGATCGAACCCGGTGATGCCACCTCCGTCCAGGTCCTGACCTCACTCGATGAGCTCAAGGCCAAGGTGCAAGAGATCCGCGCCGCCTGGGCGATCTCCGACGACGCCATGCGCGAGGTCTTCCAGAGCTTCACCATGGCACCGCCCAGTGACATCCCGGCCGACCCCTACAGCGCCGAGTACGCGGACCGTCAGTTCGAGTTCTACCGATTCATCTCGGAACAACCCGGGTACCGGGTGGAGAACGAGCGCTCCGATTTCCCGACCGACGCCAACCGTCCGTTCCCCTATTACACCGAGAGCCCCGAGACGGTCGGCCACCAGCTGATGGCGATCGGCTTCATCATCAAGACCATGGGACTTCCCGCAGGATCGTCCATCCTCGAGCTCGGCCCGGGTTGGGGGAACACGACCATCGAATTGGCCCGGATGGGGTACGACGTGACCGCCATCGATATCGACCCCTCCTTCGTCGCACTGATCAATGAGCGGGCCGACAAGTTCTCGCTCTCCGTCGACGTCCGAGAAGGTGCGTTTCTGGAGATCGACCGGTTGGACCGAACCTTCGATGCCGTGCTCTTCTTCGAGTCCTTCCATCACTGTTCCGATCACCGGGATCTCGTCCGGAAACTGAAGCGCGTCGTCGCTCCATCCGGGCGGGTCTTCTTCGCCGCAGAGCCCGTGGCCGACTCGTTCCCCATGCCGTGGGGTGTGCGTACCGACGGGGAGTCCCTGTGGGCCATCCAGCACCTCGGTTGGCTCGAGCTCGGCTATCAGGAGTCCTATTTCCTCCGGATGCTCGGCCACCTGGGATGGGTCGCCGACAAGCACGTGATCGCGGCCACACACCTCGGCGTCATCTTCGAGGCTCGCCGAGCTGACGGGGTCTACCACCTGTCGACGTTCGCATTGCCCCCCGACGAGGAGACGATGTGGGCGGCTCCCGACGGGCCGGGGGTCGTACAGCGCTACACCACGGGGCGAAGCGTGATCTCACTCGAACAAGGGCGTGACAGTACCTCGATCGTGATCGAGGCCGTCAACCCGTCCCCGAACGAGGTGCCCTATCGAGTGCGGCACGGCCGGGAGGAAGTGGCGGCACACGCACCTCCGGAACAGGCGTTCACGATCGAGCTGCCGTACGATCCGCTGGCCGAATCGCTGGAGATCGAAGCCGACGAGTGGCGACCGGTGGATGTCATGGATTCGAGCGACGTCCGGGTGCTCGGGCTCGCGGTGCGCACCATCTCGCTCGTGTGATCACGGACCCGGGAGGGTGGTGGTCGGGGGCACGACCGTCGTTGTCGTCGTCGGTGGCTCGGTGGTGGTGGACGTGGGCGGAGCCGCCACCGTCGTCGTGGTGACCGGCGGTGGGTCAGTCGTCGTCGGAGGATCCGACGGTGGATCCACCGTGGTCACGGCTGATGACGGACCCACGTCCGTCGAGGTGGGTGAAGGTTCCGACAGAGCGGCCGCGACGGCGGTGGCGATGGCGGTCTTCGGCGGTGCCGGAGTCCCCGAGGAACCGGGTGCGGCGGCAGCGGTGCGGGACTTCGATGCCGGACGGGCCGGCGACCCCTTGGCTCGGTGCGACACCGACGAGCGCTTGGCGGTGTCGGGCAACGACGCGTGCTCGACCTCGCGCAGCGCGATCGTTTCGGGCTTCAATGAAACTGGCGACGAGATGGCGTGGGGCGCCACGGCCTCGTGGTGCACGATCGGCGAGCGAACGCCACCGATGAGTTGGCCGCCGAAATAGGTCAGGGCGACGAGGGCGGCGACGGCGGCGGCGATGGCCACTGAGCGGCGACGCTCGGCCACAACCTCGACGACAGCCAGACGGGCATGCCCGACAGACTGGCGGCAGTGGGCAACGAAGCGACGCCACCTTCGCCGGGTCCGTCCCGGGGCCGGGGGAACTCCGCCGCGGTAATACCAGTGCGCTTCCCTGTACCGCCGCCTCATGGCCGAGAGGATAGAGCGGGCCGGCCGGAGGCTCCAGCGGGTCCCGAATCGGGCCTGGGCCTGCGGTGCTCGCCCTCCCCGGCCGGCGATCCGGGTCGGTCGGGCGCCCACCGGTCGAGCTCCGGGGACGCGGCGCGGAGCTCAGCTGTGTACCCGTCGTGATCGCAGCATCTCCAGCGGTCTCGATGCCCCCAGAATCAAGAGCGGCCAGAGCCCGAGGGTCGGCACCGCGACCACCAGCACGAACGCAGACGACATGAGGACGACCGAGATGAGCGAGGCGTCGATCCTCGCCTGCCCGCGCGTCGACTCCCTCTGGAGCTCCGGCCATCGGACGATGGCCCAGTTCTGTATGAGGGCGGCGATCGAGGTGACCAGCATCGTCCCGACGTAGATGGCATGGCCGGCGGCATCGACCCGGCTCGACGAACCGAGCAGCTCGGTCGGGAACGGGAGGAACACGATGCTGAACAGCCAGATGAACATGCCCCAGACCACCACCGAGTTGTAGCCGGCCACGAATTCGAACAGCTGGTGCTGTCCCCACCAGAAGAGGCCGATGACGGCGAAGCTCAACGCGAAGGCGAACAGCCGGGTGCGATTGGCATCGATGTAGGCGCCCGGGCCGATGGTGCCGATCGAGCTGGCCGAGTCCACCAGCGGCAGGACCAGCAAAGTGATGGCGATGGCGACCACGGCGTCGCTGAAGTTGACCAGCCGGTGAAACCCCCGCTCGCTGTGCATGGCTCATTGTGTCAGGTTCCCGGCCGGTCAGATCTGGCCGAGCAATCGGTCGATGAACACGACCTGACCGCGGACCAGCAGATCCCGGGCCCGGTCCGAGTCCACCCACTCGGCCCGGTCGACTTCCGGAAACGACTGCATGGTGCCCGACTTGGGCGGCCACTCGATCTGGAACTCATTGCTCACGAAGCCGGCGGGCGAGAACTCCTGCGCCCGCAGCGCCCAGACGTGCACCCGCTTTCCGGCGGCTTGACGGACCTCCCCCAAGTCCAGCCGCCGGCCGTCAGGGACCGGGAAGCCGAGCTCTTCGGCGAATTCACGTTCGGCCGCCCGCTCAGCACTCTCCTCGGGCCGATACTCGCCCTTGGGAACCGACCAGCTGTGGGCATCCTTGTTCTTCCAGAACGGCCCCCCGGGGTGGACGAGCAGGAGCTCGACGGCGCCGTCGTCCCGCTCTCTGTACAGGAGAATCCCTGCGCTCAACGTGGCCACGGACTGAGCCGGTGCCCGATCATCGATCTGTCGATGGAAGAGAGGTCATCGAGCCCCGACGTTACTGTCCGCCGGCAGGGTCGGGTCGGGTGCGGTCGGGTCGGGTGCGCTCTCCCTCGCGCACCACATCCGACGCCGGCTTGTCCGGGCGGAGACCACGCCACGTCGGGTGACGGAGCCGGCCCTCTTTGGTCCACTGGCTGAACTGGACCTCCCCCACCACCGATGGGGTCACCCACCGGGCCGTGGCGGCCTGCGATCGTGGCACGCCATCGGCAAACGGAGAGGTCTTGCGGGCCAGGGGCTTGAGGAGCCGTGCGAGGTCGTCCAGCGACTCGTCGCTGAAACCGGTGCCCACCTTTCCCACGTACACCAACCCCCGGGCACCGGGCAGGCCCAGGAGGAGGGCACCGATGGAGGACGAACGGTGGCCGGTGCCCTCCGTCCATCCCCCGACGACCACTTCCTGGGTCCGGACAAGTTTGACCTTGATCCAGTCGGGCGACCGGCGTCCGGGCTGATACGTGCTGTGGCGACGCTTGGCCACCACACCCTCGAGACCGTGCTCCTTCGAAACCCTCAGGACGTCGGCACCGGCCACATCGGAGAATGAGGGCGGTGTCTGCCAACTCTGACCCTTGAGGCCCAGGCTCTCGAGCAGACGACGGCGTTCGTCGTACGGGAGAGAGGTGGTGGGGCTCCCATCCAGGTACATGACATCGAAGAGAAGAAACGTCACCGGCACCTCGCGGGACAACCGACGAGCCCGCGACCTGTCGACCACCCCCATCCGCTGCTGGAGCAGGCCGAAGCTGGGTTGGGCTCCGTCGTAGGCCACCACCTCGCCATCGAGAACCATCGGCCGAGCGCCCACGCTCTCGGCCAGCGCCGCCAGCTCGGGGTACGTACCCGTGATGTCGTTGCCGTTGCGGGTCGTGAGCCGAATCCGTCCCCCGTCGATGATGGCCACCACCCGCTCGCCGTCCCATTTGAACTCGTAGGACCAACCTTGGTCGTCGGTCGGGAGTGGACCCGAGGTGCACAGCATGGGCGCCATCGTCGCCGGGGGCGGCACCCAGCCCGGAGGAGGCGGGTCCATCCGATGGATCATCCATCGGTCCTCTCCTGTCCGGAACAGGACGTAGTGGCCCTTCGCTCGCCCACGTCCATGAAGGCGGACCATGACCTCCTTGTCGGTCCACTTCTCGCAGTCGTAGGTGCCCGAATCCCAGATGGCCACCTTCCCCCCACCGTATTCGTCCTGCGGGATGACCCCCTGGAACGATCCGTACTCGAGTGGATGATCCTCTGTCGGCACGGCCAGATGGTTCTGATCCGGATCCAGTGGAAGCCCCTTCGGGAGTGCCCACGACACCAGCACGCCGTCCCGTTCCAGCCGGAAGTCCCAGTGGAGCGTGCTCGCATGATGCTCCTGGATGACGAAGGACAGCGCCGCTGTGGCCCGGGCCGGACGAGTTCTCTTCGGTCTGTCCTCGGTCGGAATCGGCTCGGGCGTCCGTCCCTCACGACGTTTGGCGCGGTAGGTGCTCAAGTCGCGTTGGCGGGGTGGTACCACGTCGTCTCCTCGTCTCCCGGACGGTCAGAGGGAAATTACCGGAGAAGGGCCGGCCGTCGGTCGGCCTCGGCCGGCACGGTCCCTGGCATCCGATGGGCCGGAATCTGTCCTACGCTCACCGGCCATGAGTCCGGGAGCCAGGACCATGGTCAAAGTTCCCGCCATCGGGGTGATGTTCTGGGTCATCAAGCTCCTGAGCACCGCCATGGGAGAGTCGACATCGGACTACCTCGTGAACCGCATCGACCCGGTTGTCGCGGTCGGTCTGGGCGGCGTCTGCCTGGTCGCCGCGCTCGTCATCCAGCTCCGGGCGCGTGGCTATGTCCCATGGATCTACTGGTTGGCGGTCGTGATGGTTGCCATCACAGGAACCATGGCCGCCGACGTACTGCACATCCAGTTCGGGGTGCCGTACGCCGTCTCCACGCCGTTCTTCGCCGCCGTCCTGGCCGTGGTGTTCATCGCCTGGCACCGAACCGAGGGGACGCTGTCGATACACAGCATCGACAGCCCCCGCCGCGAGGCCTTCTACTGGGCCACCGTGATGTCCACCTTTGCCATGGGCACGGCACTGGGGGATCTGACTGCAACCACCCTTCATCTCGGCTACCTGGTCTCCGCAGTCCTCTTTGCCGGACTCATGGTCATCCCGGCCGCGGGATACCGGTTCTTCGGCTTGAACGCCATCCTCGCCTTCTGGTTCGCCTACGTCCTGACCCGGCCCCTCGGAGCGTCGATCGCGGATTGGCTGAGCAAGCCGCACGGTGTCGGTGGCCTGGCACTCGGCGACGGTCCGGTGGCCTTCGGTTTTGCCGTCCTGATCGTCGTCTGTGTCGGCTACCTCACCGCGCTCGATGGACGGGTTCCCCGCGCCGACACAAGGTGAGGCTCAGACCGGCTTCTATGCAATACTCCTTGTCGTCGAGGGGGCACAGCCGATGATCCACATAGCCACCGTCCATTACCGCTCCGACAAGTGGATCGATGTCCAGCTCGCCTACCTCCGCCGGCACGTGCACGAGCCGTATCGGGTGGTCGCCAACCTGGAGGCCGTCCCCGGCGACCACGACAGGAAGTTCGACCAGGTGGTCCCGGCCCGGGGCGGACATCCCGGCAAGCTCAACCTGCTGGCCTCGATGATCGTGGCCGAAGCCCGGCCCGACGATCTGATCATGTTTCTCGACGGTGACGCGTTCCCTGTCGCCGATCCCATGCCTGCGGCCCATCGCGCCCTGGAGGAGACCGTGCTGTTCGCCGTGCGCAGACAGGAGAATGACGGCGACTGGCAGCCGCATCCCAGTTTCTGCGTCATCCGGGCGCAGGACTGGGATCGACTACGCGGAGACTGGTCGGCCGGATACTGCTGGACCAACCGGCGCGGCGAGACGATCAGCGATGTCGGCGGCAACCTGTTGGGAATTCTGGAACGGTCCAATGAGCCCTGGACCCCGATACTCCGGTCGAACCGGGTCAACCTCCACCCATTGTGGTTCGCCGTCTACGGCAGCACGGTCTACCACCACGGAGCCGGATTCCGCGATCCCATGTCCCGCAGCATCGTCGCCTCCCGGCCCGGGCGTGTCGACGGCGACCAGCGGCACCGGGTCCTGCAGAGCGGATTGCGCCACCTCGACGCGGCCCGGAACAAGGTCTGGGGCTACCGCCAGATGATGGCCAACCGCCGACTGGGCGACGAGCTCTTCGACAAGATCGTGCAGGACCCGAAGTTCTACCTCGAGCTCGAGTGACCGCCGGTGGTGACCCGGCGTCCGGCCAGAGGTCCGGTGGAGGCCATTCATGCGGATCGACCGGCACGACCGCTACCATTGGCCGGTCATGGTCGAGGGAAAGATGCACTTCCGGCGGATGGACGAGGGCACCGATGCTGACTTCGCGCTGCTGGCCTCGGTGCACGAAGAGAACCTCAAGGCACTCCCCGATCTCCTCCTCGGCATGCTCACCGACCTCACCGCCGACAGCACCTATCCGGTCAACCGGATGGAGCACAGCATCCAGTGCGCCACCCGGGCCCTCCGCGACGGGAGGGACGAGGAGTACGTCGTGTGCTGCCTGCTGCACGACGTGGGTGAGTCACTCGGTCCGTTCAACCACGGAGAGGTGGCAGCTGCGGTGCTCCGGCCATTCGTCTCCTCGGCGAACTACTGGATGCTGGCCCACCATCCGGTCTTCCAGGTGTACTTCATCGGCCGACATCTGGGGATGGACCCGAACGAGCGCGACCAGTTCGTCTCCAGCCCGTTCTACGACCAGACCGTCGAGTTCTGCGCCCTCTACGACGAGGTGTCCTTCGACCCCGACTACCGGAGCGAGCCGATCGACATCTTCGAACCCATGGTCCGTCGCGTGCTCGACCTCCAGTGGGCGCCTCCGCGATGACCCGCTGTGACCCGGGTGACGTGCTGACGTGGGTGTGCGCTCAGCAGGCCCGCGTCGGCCCCGGCGGGGCGGCTGACCGATGAGCCCGCGCCACCAGCCGGGTCTGCAGATCATCAAGAGATCCAACCTCGCCGACCTCTACGGGTTGCCGTTCCTCGAGTGGGCACCCATCGAGACCCGCCTCGAACAGGGCGTGACCCAGGCGCCGGGCACGGGCGGTCCCGACCGGCACACGTGCTGGCTGGCCACCGTCAACGGGGACGGGAGCCCGCACGTCACCGGGGTCGGAGCACTCTGGGTGGAGGATACGTTCTGGTTCGAGACGGGCCAACGGACCCGCAAGGGGAGGAACCTCGCGGCGGACCCGCGATGCACGCTGAGCCTGGCCACCGATGATTTCGATCTCGTCGTGGAAGGCGAGGCCCACAAGGTCACCGAGCCGGGCACGGTTGCCGCCATGGCCGCTGCGTGGAGGGCCCAGGGTTGGCCGGCCCGCGTCGACGACACCGGGCTCGCTCTCACCGCTGACTACAGCGCACCGTCCGCCGGGCCACCCCCGTGGACGGTGTACCGGCTGACCATCCGCGCCGCCACTGTGCTCGAGACCGTCGAACCGGGCGGTGCCACCCGCTGGACATTCTCGGGAGAGTAACCGGGAGTCAGCGCACACCGATTCGGCGGTGTGGCACGGCAGGATGCGCGCTGCTAGGTTCGGGTCCGTCAGTACATGCAGCACGTTGGGGAAGCCGGTCAAAGTCCGGCGCTGGTCCGCAACCGTAGGTGACGACGCAATCAGTCAGTCACGAGCCGGGATACCACCGCACTGCACCAGTGAGTCCATACCCGTCGAGAAACGCGGCAAGGACTCGGTCGGTCACGGACCCTCGTGGGTGTTGCGGCTTCCGGGTCATTGCCCTGGAAGCGAGGAACCATCCCATGTCCACCAAGCGCATCTTTGCGTCAGCAGCCCTCGGGGCCTGTCTGACGATCGCTGTTGTCGCGGGACCGGCAACGGCACATGCAGCCGGCACGCCGGCGACCGCCCCTCTGCCGACACTTCCCCAGGTCACGTCGGCCCTGAACGGAGCCGGCTGGTTGGTCGGCCAACTGACCCCGGCAGGCGACGTCGCCTCCGGGACAACTCCTGATCTCGCCGCCACCGCCAACGTGGCGCTCGCCCTGGCCAGCACCGGAACCGACCCGAGTGCCGCCCATCGGATCCTCACCTACCTCGGATCCCACGTGAACGGCTACGTCCGCGTCGATGGAAGCGACGGACCCGGTCAACTGGCCCTGCTCATCCTCGACGTCCATGCCCTGGGTGAGAACCCGAGGTCGTTCGGGGGGACCGATCTGGTCTCCCGCCTGTTGGCCACCGAGCGGGCATCCGGTGCCGACAAGGGCCTGTTCGGAGCCCAGGACCCGACCTACGACGGTGCCTACCGTCAAGGTCTGGCTCTCGCCGCCCTGGCCGGCGTGGGCGTGTCCAGCCAGGCGCAGGTGGGATCGGCAGAACACTGGCTCCTCGGACAACAGTGTCCGGACGGAGGGTGGACCAGCTTCATCACCTCCGACAATCCGTGCACCGGCAATCCGGCCGCCTTCGAGGGCCCGGACACCAACTCGACGGCCCTCGCCATCCAGGGTCTTTCCGCCCAGGGCGTGCTGGGGTCCACGTCCGGCGGCAAGGCGTTGGCCTTCCTACGGGGTGCGCAGGACAGCGACGGCGGCTGGGGATACGAACCCGGAACCACCGGCGCTCCGGGCTCGACGGACCCAGACTCGACGGCACTGGTCATCCAGGCGATTCTGGCGCTGGGCCAGTCCCCCTCGGCCATCACATTCGAGAGGGCAAGGGCCAACCCCATCTCGGCCCTCCTCTCGTTCCAGCTGACAACGGGATCCGGCAAGGGCGCATTCCGCTACCCCGGCAGTAGCGCCCCCAACCTCCTGTCCACCTATCAGGCTGTTCCGGCCGCAGCCTCGGTCAAGCTCCCGTTCAACCTTGCCGTCACCACGTCGTCGCTCCGGAACGGTACCGTCGGCGTCCCCTACTCGGTCACGCTGTCCGCCCGCGGTGGCAACGGTGCCCACACCTGGCGGTTGGCCGGTGGGTCGGCGTTGCCGCCAGGTCTGACCCTCACCCGTGGTTCCGGTGTCATCTCGGGCAAGCCGAAGCGCTCGGGCACGACACGGTTCACGGTGGAGGTGATCGACACCGAGACGAAGACCGTTCCCCACACCCAGGACATCGCCTGGAAGGTGCTCTCGATCTCCGTGTGACCCATACGCCGACCGGCAGGGTCGGGCAGCAAAGGGGGTAGGTTGCAGTGCGATGGCGATCGCCCCCCACATCCAGCGGCTCCGCACCGTGGTCGGCCACGAACTGCTCGTGCTTCCCGGAGCGGCTGCCCTCCCCCGCGACGACGAGGGCAGAATCCTCCTCGTCAGGATCATCGATACCTCGCAGTGGGCGGCCATCGGCGGAGCGATCGAGCCCGACGAGTCGCCGCAACGAGCCGCAATTCGAGAAGCCGAGGAGGAGGCCGGCGTCATCCTCGACATCGGCAGGGTACTTGGCGTGCTCGGTGGTCCCGAGTTCCGCATCCGCTACCCCAACGGCGATGAGACGTCGTATGTGACGACGGTGTTCGACGCAACCGTCGTGGGCGGCACTCCGAAGCCCGACGGTGAAGAGACCTGTGCGGTGAAGTGGTGGGATACCGGCAGCCTTCCCTACGACGAGATGAGCGGCTTCACACGGGCACTTCTGCGAGATGTCGGCATCGGGTCACCCCGGTGGGACGACTGAGCGGTTCGCCTCGAAGAGCAATCCCGCGCCCGCCGCGCCCGAGGGTCGACCGGAATTGACCATCCCGGCCTCGGTCGTGAAGCTGTGCCGGATCTGGTGAAGGGAACGATGTGGCACGAATCGTGATGGTCCACGGAGCATTCAACGAACTGTGGGGGCCGAACGAGCTCAAGGCTCGGTGGCTCCCCGCGCTCCGGGACGGCCTCTGGCACCACGGTGTGGCGATCGACGACACCGATGCCGACGTGTGCTTCTACGGGGACCTCTTCCGACGAGCACCGGGCACCGAGGAAGATCGGCGAATTGAGGAATCACGAGCCGGCATCGCCGACGCGCTCTCCGAACTGTCCGGAAGCGAGATGATCCAGGCACTGAGCCGGTTGGCGGGCGAGGCTGCGTTCGACCGCACCGTCGACCTGGTCACCATCATGGCAACCGAGCCGGACCTCCAAGCCCGGATGCGGGCCCGGATGGAGTCCCTGGTCGGTGGGGATACCCGTGTGATCGTGGCGCACTCGCTCGGGAGCGTGCTGTCGTACATCGCCCTCAGCAACCACCCGGACTGGACGGTCGACACCTACGTCACCTTGGGATCACCCTTGGCGTCGCCGATGTTGGATGGACTGGCAGGATCATTCGTCGAGGACTTCGGAGCCTGGCCCGGTTCCGTCAAGCGGTGGGTGAACGTCCGTGCCCTCGACGACAGGGCCTGCTCAGTCTCGCTGACCGAGAAATTCGGTCCGAAGGTGGAAGAGGTGGTGGTCGACAACGGACATCGGGCCCACGCGCCCGAGCCCTACCTCAATTCGGCGGTCACCGGAGGGGTCATCGCCGCAGCGCTCTCCTAGTCGGAGGCCCGGGGTCCGCCCCCGGGACGACACCGCCCAGATGACAGTGTGGTACCGGGACGAAGCCGGCAACCGGTGTTACTCCCGCCGGCCCGAGACGCAGACGACGGCAGCGAACGGTGTCCAGAATCCCTCGTCGCCCAGAACGGCCATCGCCGCCTCGAACGTCTCCCGGCTCACGGGTGATCTGTCGTTCGCCCGGGCCACCGCGGGATCGGTCAGCCGATCCTCGACGGCCCGGAACGTGTGGGCCCAGAAGGCGGCCTCGGCCGACCCGCCTCGGAGCATGGAGGTGTCGACGGTCACGTCGAGATCGGCCACGGGCAGCCGGGACAGCGTGGTGGGGATCGTGCGGGCCCATGTCCATCCGGACACCAGTGCCGCGGCGACCTCGGCCAGTACGGGCGATGTCATGCCGGCCAGTGGGAAGTAGTCGGCCTCCTCCAAGAGGAGCACCCCGCCCGGCCGGAGTGCGTCCACCAGCCCGGCGATGACGTCGTCGGCCCCGTCGACATGCATCAATGTGTTCCGACTGTGGATGAGGTCAAACGACGCAGGAGCGAGGTCGAGGTCCTCGATCGACGCCTCCACGATCTCGATCGTGGACCGTCCGGTCAAATCGTGGAGGAGGCTCACATTGCGGTCGACGGCCACCACGGTCCCGGTGCCACCGACACGTCGAGCCAGCCACGAGGCCATCGATCCACCGCCCGCGCCCAACTCCGCACATCGCCATCCCTCCCCGACCCGAAGCTCGTCCAGGAGCCGGATGGACCTCGGGTCGGCCACAGCCTCCAGCAGGCGAAGCCGAGTTCCCTCATCGGCGATGGAATTGTCGAACCAGTAACGATCCTTCATGTCGTCAGTTTCGCAGCCCGGCCACTCATGACCGAGAGGTGATCGGGCCGAGGCAACCGGGATCCATCCGCCCGGCTGCACCGGCGGGGTCGGGCCCGGCGATCGGGCTGACGGCTCTGGTACCATGCCCCTTCTCCGACCGTGGCGGCCTCCACCGGATGGCTCCGGCGGTTCCGTCAACACAGGCAGAAAGGTCGATCTGGCAATGATCCGTCTCAGCGTGCTCTATCCGTCCACCGAGGGCGCCACCTTCGATCACGACTACTACCGCGAAAAGCACGTACCGCTGGCGGTGAAGAACTGGGGTCTCGACGGCGCGGAGATCGACAAGGGGCTCGACGGACCCTACGTCGCCGCGGTGCACTTCAAGTTCGAGTCGCCAGAGGCGCTGGCAACCGCGATGGGTGCCCCCGGGACGGGCGACGTACTGGCCGATGTGGCCAACTACACCACCATCGCCCCGGTCCTTCAGACCAGCGAGATCGTGGGCTGAGCGCCGGGTGGAAACCGCACCCTGAGGTGGAAGGCAAGGGCGGCGAAGAACTGCCGGCCACGAGGTGCTCCGGCTGATGACCTGAGGACCCGTCGGCCCGTGGCTACGGGTGGGCCACCCAGTTCCAACGATCCGACAGTTTTTCGAGGAACTCGGCGAGCCCGAGCGGTCCGATGCCTTCCATATCGAACAACCGCAGGCCCACGTCCCCGCACAGCAGATCGAAGAGCTCCTCCGACATTCCGGTGCCGAGCCCGTGCTCGAAGGCGATGACCGGCTTGGCTCGTCGGAGCGTATCGACCGCCCCTTCGAGCACCTGGAGCTCCGCCCCCTCCACGTCGATCTTCACGAAGTCGGGAAGCCACCCGTCTGGGCAGTTGTCATCCAGGCGTTCCGTGGTGACCGTGATCGTCTCGGTCCGCACCCCCGTGGGGCGCCGGCCCGGCAAGTGTTCGGCCAGCCCGCTGAGGCCCTGGTGGCCCGCATCGAGGACATGGACGAAATCCATCTGGCCGTCCACATTGGAGAGCGCACGTTCGCGGACCTCGATCTCGGGGAACTCCCGGGCCAGCTTCTCGCTCATGAACGGTATGGGCTCATAGGCGATGTGATGACCGGCCGGGGCGACCCGCTGGATGTCGCGCAGGAAGATGCCCTGATTCGCCCCGACCTCGAGGCAGTTCGAGTTGGCGCGCAGTCCGAATCGGAGCAACAACTTCAGGTGATAGTCGTCCCGTCGGTTCCGTCGGACGACCCAGTCGCCGTGATCCCCCTGGAGGAGGAGGACGAGCCGATCCCTGCCCTGAGCCACTGCCCGGCGTGCGCCCACCTGGTCAGCCCATCGCCCCAGCTCGTGCCGCACGGGGCCAAGGTTACTGCTTGAGCGTTGTCGACCCGGAGGACCAACCGGGGAGCGTCCTGTCGCCGGGCAGCTCCTCGGGCTCCCACCTGCTTCGAGCCGTCGACACCGGTCCGGCGACGTTCACCACCTGAGCACGGTCGCGTCCGGCGGTGCGGAACAAGACGCGATCGAGCATCTGGTACTGCACCACCCAGAGGGTCCCGTACGCGGCGATGTTCGCCATCAGCACGGCCACGGTGTGGCTCCAGTGGCTCCACCCCGCGGTGCGGCTCGCCATCATCCCGACGGCCAGGGTCGAAACCACGAGTCCGGTACACGACAGTGCACAGAACGGCACGATCTGCCCGAACAGGGACCGCCGGCCGGTGGAGCTCCAGACCCATCGCCGATTGAGCTCGAACGACGGCACCGTCCCGACAGCGGTGGCAATGATGTTCGACCAGGTGGCGGGAAGCTCGACCAGGCCGACGAGCATGCCCAGAACGACCAGGCTCGTGGTGGTGGCCACGAGTGACACCGCGGAGTACCTCATCAGCCGGATGACGGTGGCGCGCCGGGCCAATTCGTTCACACCTCGCCGGATCATTTGGGCGATGTGAGGTCGTAGACCGTTTGGCCGCCGATCGTCTTGGTGGTGAAGTGGGCCTCGACCCAACTGGTGATGGCCGCGTCGCTGTTCCTGCCTCCCCCACCACCCGGGCCTCCCCCACCACCCGGGGCACCCCCACCTCCGGAGCCGGAGGAGATGAAGTAGTGGATCTCTCCCTTGGCCACGTAGGCCTCGAAGGTGGCAAGGCTGATGTTCCCTCCCTCGCCGTTGAAGCCACCGATGGCCATCACCGGCTCATCGGAGGCGAGCTCGAGGGTGGCCGCCGACTGCGAGCCGAACGTGGCGGCCACCCAACGGTAGGCGCCGGCCTCGGATCGCAGGGCCCCGGTCAGCGCCGCGCTGGTGGTGGCACCGCCGGGTTGGCCCACCGCGCCCCCGGCTGCCCGAGCACCGCCCGGACGACCAGTACCGCCAGTACCGCCAGTACCGCCCGGCGATCTTGTCGGCACGGAACCGAACGAACCGGCACCAGCGGTGGGCTGCGTGGATCCGGAGGGAGGCGTCCCACCTGAACCGGAAGGAGGGGCACCCCCGAGACCTGGACCACCCGGTCGAGAACCACCCGCGGCGGTGGGCAACCGGCCCGAGGCGGCAACCCGCCCGGGCACCCCCCCGCCACCTCCACCAGCGGCAAAGCCGCCCCCCAGCCCGCCGGCGGCGACACTCGGCCCGGCGGACGGGATGCTCCCCGTATGGGCGGTTGTGATGGTGCTGGCGGAGTACGCGATGGGTCCGCTCAAGCCGGCCGCCAGGCCGAGCCCGAGGGCCCCCACCGTGATCCGGCCGGTCAGTGCCGGCACGGCCGGTGCGGCCACGAGGGCGGCGGCGGCGAAGACCCCCGAGACGAGGACGAGTGGGTGCAGCCACGGGAGGTAGGTCGGCGTGCGCTGGAGGAGGGAGAAGGCCCACACCGCGGAGACGACGACGGCCACCGCGCCGACGACCCGAGCCGCCATCCGGTGCCGGTTCTGCCACAGCATCCCGCCGCCCATCCCGACGAGGGCGGCGACGGCCGGAGCCAGCGCGACCGTGTAGTAGGTGTGAATCACACCGCTGGAGAAACTGAAGACCGCCCCGGTGACGAGTAACCACCCACCCCACAGGACCAGGGCGGCCCGGGTCCGGTCGGTGCGCGGCGCCCGGCCCCGCCACACCAGACCGGCCACCAGGGCCACCAGGGCCGCCGGCACCAGCCACGACGCCTGGCCGCCCATCAAGTCGTTGAACAGGCGGAACACCCCGGTGGCCCCGCTGAACCCGGTACCGTTCCCGCCGGTGCCACCGGAAAGACGGCTGAGCCCGTTGTAGCCGAAGATGAGGTTGAAGATGTTGTTGTCGGGCGACCCGTCGATCATCGGCCGGGATGCCACCGGCCACAGGGCGACAGTGGCCACCCACCACCCGGCGGACACCACGATGGACGCACCCATCAGGGCCAGCTGCCGGACCCGGCGCCACAGACCGGTGGGAGCAGCGAGCAGGTACACCCCGGCGAAGGCGGGGAGGACGGTGAAGGCCTGGAGCATCTTGGCCAGGAAGGCAAAGCCGATGAGCGCCCCGGTGGCCACGATCCACCTGGTGCCCGCCTTCTCGAGCGCGCGAATCAAGGTGTAGGCGGCGGCCACCGACAACAACACCATGAGGGCGTCCGGGTTGTTGAACCGGAACATGAGGGCGGCGACCGGGGTGGAGGCCAACACCACACCGGCCACCAGCCCCGCCACCGGGCCGAACCATCGCTTGACGGCGGCAAAGACCAGCCCGACGGCGGCGACCCCTTCGAGCACCTGGGGGACGAGCATGCTCCAGGTGTTGAACCCGAACAGGCGCCCGGACAGTTCCATGACCCACAGCGACCCCGGTGACTTGTCGACGGTGATGAAGTTCGACGAGTCGATCGAGCCGAAGAAGAACGCCTTCCAGCTCTTGGTGCCGGCCTGGACGGCGGCGGCGTAGAAGCTGTTGGCGTCACCCGAGAGGCTGAGGTCCCACAGGTAGGCCCCGGCAGTCAGCGACAGCAGGGCGATGAGTGCCGGGACCACCCAACGTGGAGACGGCGGGACCGTCCGCTCACCCCGCCGACCGGCGGCCGGAGGGTGGTCGTGTTCCGGAGGCACCGGCTGGACAGAGGGGGCAACGGGTGTCGGCGACACGGTCATGGACATGACGGCATCCTCAGACCTGCTCCTGGGAGTGCGCTGGGGACCGGCTGGGGAGCGAGTAGGACGCGTCCGGCGACCGGCGACCCCCGATCCTGTCGTCGTGCAGGGGGTGTGGGACCGGTGGTAAGCCAAGAACCTCACCATTCGACCAACGAGGAGGCACCGTGCGACGCGGACTGGTACTGGCCGGAGGGGGGGTCGCCGGCATCGCGTGGGAGCTCGGCGTCCTCCGCGGTCTCGGGGACGTGGACACCGAGTTGCAGTCCGGGATCATCGCCGCCGACGTGATGGTGGGAACGTCGGCCGGGTCGGCTGTGGCTGCGCAGGTCGCCGGCGGTACGGCAATCGAGGTCCTGTATGGGACCCAGCTGAGCGAGGCCTCGGGCGAGATCGAGGTCGATATGGACCTCGAAGATCTCATGGCCCGATTCGTCGCCGCCGCCACCGGGGCGCAGGGCGCCGAGGACATGCGGCGGCGGATCGGTGCCCTTGCCCTCGACACGCCGACGGTCAGTGAGGCCGTCCGGCGCGCCGTCATCGCCGGCCGGCTGCCCGACCCGTCGTGGCCGGATCGGACGCTCCTCGTCACGGCCGTCGACGCGCACTCGGGAGAACCGGCCGTCTTTCACAAGGAGTCGGGTGTCGAATTGGTCGACGCGGTGGCGGCCAGCTGTGCCGTTCCGGGTGTCTGGCCACCGGTGACCATCGGTGGGCGCCGCTACATCGACGGAGGGGTTCGATCGGGCACCAACGCCGACCTGGCCGTCGGCTGTGATCGCGTGCTCGTGATCACCCCCTCGCGTGCCGATGCGCCGCAGCCCTGGGGCAACCTGGATGACGAGATCCGTCAATTGGAGCCGGCGCAGGTCCGCGTCATCTCTGCCGATGCGGCGTCGACGGCCGCGTTCGGCACCAACCCGCTCTCACCGGCCACACGGAGACCCTCCGCACTGGCCGGACGGGCTGTGGGCCAGGCCGCCGCAGCCGGCCTCGGGGCCTTCTGGAGCTGACTGCCCACGCCGGCAACCGCGGCCTCCGGGGCCTGCCGGCTGGCACGGCTGCGCTGCCCCACCTTTCCGGGTAGCCGTTCGGCGGCGGCACGGCCTCGTCGTGAACTTCCCAACATAGACAATCCGATATACTGGCGAGGTGGACCCAGCGACGGTCATTCGAGCGGTCCGGCGTCGACAGGGACTGACCCAGGCCGAACTGGCGCGGCGGGCGGGCACATCCCAGCCCGTCATCTCGGCATACGAGCACGGGCGTCGCGACCCGACCTACGAAACCTTGCGAAAGCTGGTGGAAGCCGGCGGTGAGCGACTGCGGTTGGATGCGGTGCCTCCCGGATCCGACCAACCACCGCCGGCCGACCCCGAGGAGCACGCCCGCCGCCTGCTCGACGTGCTGACGCTGGCCGACGCCATTCCTGCTCGCCGACGCCCTCCCCTCCTGACGGCGCCCCGGCTCGTGTCCCGGTGAGCCCGCCGACCCTGGCCCAGCGGGTGCTGGCCATCGAATCGTCCCTGTCAGACGTTCCGCACGCCTTCGGGGGCGCACTGGCGCTTGCCTACTACGCCGAACCGCGGGCGACGATCGACATCGACCTCAATGTGTTCGTCCCGACCGATCGGTTCGCCGAGGTCGCCGCGCCCCTGGTCCGGCTGGGCGCCCCGGCCGACGATCCCGACATCGAAGCGATCGTCCGACGCGATGGCCAGGTCCGGGTGATGTGGGATGCCACACCCATCGACCTCTTCTTCTCCTATGACCCGTTCCACGACGCCGCCGGCGCGGCTCGCCATTCGGTGCCGTTCGGCGACGGCACCATCCCCATCCTCGCCGCCGACCACCTCGTGGTGTGCAAGACGATCTTCAACCGTCCGAAGGATTGGGTCGACATCGACGCCATGCTCGCCGCAGAGGCCGATATCGACCCGGCCGAGGTCCTGCGGTGGGTGGCCCGTATCGCCGGTGACGACGACCCGCGCTACAACCGGGTCGCTGCCCTCCTCACCCGCCGTATCGCCGGCTGGTGATCAGCCCCGACCGGTGCCTCCGGCTGGGTGCGAGCCAGGGCCGGCCGGCACCGCCCGAAAACCACTAACTCGATGGGTAGACTCGGGTTTCTCACCCACCCGGGAGGCCCGATGACCACCAACGAAGTCGCCGCCGCGACAAAGATCCAGGTCCAGCCGCTGACACCCCGCATCGGGGCCGAAATCAGCGGCGTGGACCTGGCCACCGAATTGCCGGACGAGACGAGGGCAGAGATCCGAGCCGCCCTCCTCGCCCACCGTGTCGTCTTCTTTCGCGCTCAGCATCTCGACGCCGAAGGCCAGCTCGCCTTCGCCAGGGGCCTCGGTCGGCTCACCCGGGCCCACCCGACTCTTCCGGCGAGCAGCGAGAGCTCGGCACTGTTCGATCTCGACTCACAGGCGGGCGCGGCCGCCAACCACTGGCACACCGACGTGACATTCGTCGAGCAACCGCCGACATTCTCGATACTGCGGGCCATCGTCATCCCCGAGATCGGCGGCGACACACTGTGGGCGAACACGGTGGCCGGCTACGAGGACCTCCGGCCGAGCATCCGCGCCCTGGCCAACGAACTCCGTGCCGTGCATACCAACGGTCAGGACTACGGGCGGGTCGATGTGGCCAAGGCCAAAGGACGGCTCCGACCCGAGGAGCTCGAACACCTGAAGACCTTCGTGTCCACCGTCTATGAGACGGAACACCCGGTGGTGCGAGCCCATCCCGAAACGGGAGAACTTGCGTTGTTGCTCGGCGGATTCGCCCAACGACTGGTAGGCCATCAGTCGGCCGAGTCGGTCGACATCCTGCGCACCCTGCAGGCATACGTGACCCGTCCGGAGAACACCGTGCGGTGGCACTGGCATGCCGGCGACGTCGCGGTGTGGGACAACCGCTCGACGCAGCACTATGCCATCTACGACTACGGGACCCGGCGCCGTCACGTCCAGCGCACCACCACCGCCGGCGTGACCCCGGTGGGGCTCGACGGTCGCCCGAGCATCGCGCTGACCGGCGACCCGGCGGACTACTACGGGGAGAACTGAGCGACTGGCCGGCGATCAGCTTGATGCTGCAAGTCGCACGCACGCGTCGGCCACTGGGCGGCTGGCGTAGGGTCCGAACTGTCGAACCAGGGAGACGAACCACTCCGGCGCCTTCGGTGACGGAGCACCGACAACGGCCACATCGGCTTCGTTGGCCAGTGTCAGGTCCACGAAATCCCGGAGCTGGGCCTCCGACGGGGAGTAGGACTCGCCCGTGAACCGGTTCCTGAACACCGTCGGACCACCGGATGCGATCTGTGGGTAGAAAAAGTCGCGATCGCAGGAGGCATAGAGATGGACCAGGGCTTCCACATCCGGCCCGACTGCGGTGGTGAGCACTTCCCGCTCGTCCAATCCGAGCAGCGCGAACCCGAACCCGTCGGTCCCGTAGCAGGCGTGGCACAAGCCAGCCGTCGAGAGCGTCGGGGCGGACCCCCAGTCCATCAGGAGTCGTTCCGTCCGCTCGAGATGGTCGAGGAGCTGCCCGAGCAGATGCGGCACGGCGTCGGCATGCCGGTCGTACAGGAGTCGGAGGGCACGGTCTCGCCGAGCGCTCACTCCCGACTCGACATGATGCGACCGCCTTCGACCAGGGTCCTCCACGATCACCTCCACCGTCCCGGGCTCTATCCGCTCCAGGCGAGTGAAGAGATGCTAGCAAGAGGCCCAACCCCTCCGACCGGGTCCGCCGCTAGCCCAGTCGCCGGAACACGACCATCTCCGAAGTGGCCCGGCGGATGACGTCGGTGGGCGACACTGCCTGAAGTGCCTCGATGGCGGGCCTGGTGACCGCCTCGACGGCATCGTCGTCGAGCTCGCGCAATGCCGGCCACGAACGGTTGGCGATGGCCGCCAACTCGTGGTCGGGTGATGCGTGCCACTGGCGCTCGAGCTGGTGGGCGGTGCCGGCAAAGCCGGCGTCCCGGCCCCAAACCAGTACGTCGTCAACCGACACCCCGCGTGGACGCCGTGTCTCCCGTCGGGCGTCGATTCGGGCGCCCATGTCCGAGATGATCATGCCCACCCGGTCGTCAGCCGACGGATACTGGGTCGCACACACGACGTAGCTGCCCCCGGGGCGGATCACCCTGGCCGCCTCCTGGAAGAGCACCATCGGCTCCGCCACCGAGTGGACCACCCACACCGACACGGCGTGCGCGACGCTGCCGGTGGCCAGAGCCATGCTCATCGCGTCGGACAGGACAACCACCGGGCCGAGCCGCGTCCGGGCGCGGGACAGCATCGGCGCGGAAAGATCCAGGCCGATGACAAGCCGCCCCCGGCGGCGCAGGCCCAGAGCCACAACGCCCGTCCCCACTCCTATCTCGAGTATCGGGCCGTCCCCGGCGGGCAGGTGGGCGTCCACGTCGGCGGCGTACTCGTCCCCCCGCCCCTCACCTCCACGGGTCTCGTCGTAGTGCTCGGCCAGTTGGTCATACTCGGTCATCCCCCGATACTCGCACGCACTCCCACGGATGACGGGGGCCACTGCGACGGGCCACGGCGTCATGGGTCGATGATCGGCCGAGGCTGATCCGCTGCTCAGCCGGGGGTGATCTTCGATTCCAGCTCATCGAGTCGGTCGGCGAGATCCTTCAGACCACCCTTGGTGTGGATGTCGAGCCGATCGAGGATCTCCACGGCGTCGTCATAGGTGTGCTGCGATCGAAGATCGCTGGCCTGGCTCTGCACGTTCTGTCCCACCATGATGACCGAGAGCAGTACCAACTGCAGGAACGTCTGGGCGACCCATGCGACGATCCCCTCTCCTCCGGGCCTCAGTGCCGGCCGGAGCCCCAAGAGCGCGATCACCCCGAACACGTAGGCGCACCACATCGAACCGACGATGTTGGTGAGGAACACTGCAATTTTGGCGTTCACGCCACTTGCCCGCCGGACGTCACTGCGCAGGCCACGAATGCTGATGGCTTGTTTGATCACATGATGCGCTTTTACCGGCTTCGCAATCTGGATTCCGTCGCTCATCGTTCCTCCTTGTTGGGCCTGTGCAGAGCATCTCACTCAGCCGGAGGGATGCCGCTGATCCACAGGTACGGGAGGACCACCGACCAGCCGGAGACGGTCTCACGGTGCCCCGCTGAGGAAGCCACCGACTCGACCACGACGAGCCGGTCCGGTCAATCAGACAGGCTGTTCCTCGTCGTTGTGCACATGCCGCAAGGTTGCTCGAGCACTGTCATGCCACCCCTCCTTCCGCCCGTGAGGTCGTAGACGCCACGCCCCTGATCATGTCGATCACCTCATCGGTCCCATATCCATGGTGCCGGGCGAAGTCGACCAGCTCGTTGACCTTGCCAAGCACGGCGCTCTGCTCCGGGGTGCCGACGACGGTGATTCCCCGACCACGGCGGAACTCGAGGAGCCCTTCGTCCCGAAGAATGTGCATGGCCCGAAGGACAGTGTTCTTGTTCACACCCAGGACGGCGGCGATGTCCTTGACCAGGGGCAGGCGATCACCCGGCGCAGCCTCACCGTCGGCAATGGCCCGACGGATGTCGGCGGCGACTTGGTCGTGCAGGGGAATCGGACCCGTGCGGTCGATCTGGAGGAGGTGCATAGTACTAGTTACTATAGATCCATTTTGTTCTGAAGCAAAGATCCCGGCCCGCCGAGGTGTACCGGGACATCGTCGTGCCCATCATGCAGCGGCAGAGGGCCCGTTCATTCGGTGATCGACGAATGGTCCGGACTGCGAATCGCGATTGCATCCCGCCCGCCTCGTTTGACCTGATAGAGCGCGAAGTCGGCATCGTCCAGCAGGTGCTCGACGGTGGGTGACGAACGATCGAGGCCACCCACGCCGATACTGAGGGTCACGGGGACCTCGACTGCGGCGGGCAGGTCCCGCCGGATCCGTTCGGCAACCTCTGCGGCTCCGGAGACGTCTGTATCCGGAAGGAGGAGGGCGAATTCGTCGCCTCCGAATCGACTGGCGAGATCGAAGGATCGGCTGTTCTGGCGAAGGACGGACCCGGTGCTGGCAAGCACATGGTCACCGACGACGTGGCCGTAGGCGTCGTTCACTGCCTTGAACTGATCCACGTCGATCATCAGGAGGCTGAGGGGGCTCTGATTGCGAACCGACCGGGCGATCTCCTCCTCCATCCGCTGGCGAAGGACCCTCCGGACGGCGCATCCCGTGAGCTCGTCGATGGAGGCCATGTCGGCCAGGGCAGCCTGAAGCCGGGCCCCATGGCCTTCGATCCGGGTGCGATTGACCGAGGCGGCGACGGTGAGTGCCGAGGCGCCGGCCAGGGCGGCGAAGAGCAGAAAGACACGCCCGGGAGAGCTGTCGAGCCGACCATCGCCGAGGGGCACGAGGGCCACCGCCACCATGGTGGAAATGCTGCAGATGGCGGCCGCCCTCGGTGTGAACATGAGTGTGCCAAAGATCAAGGGAAGAAAGAGCAGGACGAGGAGTGGACTGCCCAAGCCGAGGTCGAGCATTGCCACGGCGCCGACCCCGAACGCGGACAGCGCCGTCCAGGTCACGGAATACGTGGCACACCACGGCTTCGACGCCACCATCGGGGCCAATGCCACGCCGACAATGGCGAGCAGAAGCCACAGACCGACGATCACCCACAGGATCGGGCGGTGGGGACCGTGGGGCGTCAGGGCCAGGTAGCCGACGACGACGAATGTCTCGGCCAGGAAGATGCCGAAGCCGATGCGGATGTGGGTGAGCCAGAAACTCCGCCACGCGACCTGGTCCGCGTCCCTGCCAAGGGCACCATCAAGCAGATTGACGTCGTTCGAACCCATGGGCACCTCTGCCCTTCGTCAGTTTTGTCTCCTTGTGGCATCGACCAACTTGTGCCGGGGCTTTACGGTTTCCGTCGCATCGATGGATTTCTCAGCCAAGAAGGGGGGTACCGGACTCCCTCGTGCGCCGATGACGGGGGGTGGGCCGGCCGACGGCCCGCATCTCGCCTCGACGATGCCGCCATCCCCGGCCGGCGATCCGGGAATCGGGGCTCCGAGGCATGGCCTACCGCGCCCCGGAAGGGTCACGTGATGTCGGCGGCGCCGCTCCGTCACCCCACCGCGGCCCATGAATGCCTATGAATGTGTCATCCGTGTGAACTCCATCAGCGGGCCGGGACGACGACGGACCCTTCCGATGCACACGGAGATCTCCCGGGCTCCGACACCGAACGGCAGTGCGGAGAAGTGGAACAACGGGATTCGACGAACGGCTACCGTGAGTCCGGTGGAACGAGGTCTCCGATCAGCAGTGATGTCCGTCGTCCACGGCGAATCTGCCGTCGGTCCCGCCGTTCTCAGCGGTGCCATCGTGGCGGTTGTGTCATACCTGATCGGCGCCAAGAGGGGCGACGTCCGGGTGGACGTGGCGCTGGCCAGCATCGCCAGTTTCCTCTTCGGCATTCTCCTGGCCTTCACCATCGTCCGCACACGTGAACGGCTGGCCCTGGTGCAGGATCTGGTGAGCAAGGGGAACGCCTCGTTGCTGGCAATCCACAATCTGATGCAGGTCTTCCCAGAGGAGAAGCGCTCCACCGTCCGGGACCTCCTCGACCGCCAGCTCACCGACCAGATCGACTACCGGCTGGTGGACAATTATCTGTCGACCCCGTCCCATCTCGCGCTCACCCAAGCTGTCATCGCCCTCGAACCGCGTACCCCGCAACAGGAGATCGTCTACAAGGAAGCCGTCGAGATCTGCATCGACATGGGGTCGAACCGAGCACTGATAGAGGCGGCCAGCGGCCAGTCCCTCTCACCCATCGAATGGACCGGACTCCTGCTCCTGCTCCTGCTGCTCATGGCGCTGATCGCCGTGCTGCCCGGTGGGACGCTGTGGGGGGCCCTGGTCGCCGGCCTCATGGCGGGCACGCTGGTCACGCTCCTGATCATTCTGCGCAAGCTGGACCGGCTCCGATGGCACGAGCGGACCTCGATCTGGGAGCCCACGGGTCGGCTCTTCCGCAGCATGGGGAGGGACCCCTATGTGCCTCGCGAGGCCATCGACAGCGGCCGCTACCAGCCCACCGGTCGAGTCAGGATCGCCGAGTACCCCCATCCGTACCCGGATCGGGCCGGGAAGATCGTGACAGTGGAAGACTTCGGTCCCACGGCCACCTCGCACAATGGCACCCGGGCCATGAGCATGGATCTGACCGACGGCAGCCTCGATTGACGAGTAGGGGGAGAGCCGGTGGACATAGCAATCATCGGAACGGGATTCATCGGCACCACGCTCGGCCGAGCACTCACAGATTCGGGACACCAGATCTCGTTCGGCTCCCGACACCCCGATGACGATCAGGTCGCGATACCCGGCGCTCACATCGCACCCATCGGCGACGCCATCTCCCGGTCGGACGTCATCATCCTGGCCATTCCCGGTGCGGCAGTGGCCGACCTCTCATCACGCTACGAGGAGGATCTGGCGGGCAAGCTCGTCATCGACGCCACCAACCGGATGGGAGAACCGGTGGCGAACAGTCGTGCCATGTTGCCGTCCACCGTTCGTTACGCCCGCGCCTTCAACACGCTCGGCGGCGAGAACTTCGCTGACCCCGTCTTTTCCGAAGGCAGGGCGGACATGTTCTTTTCCGCACCCGAGCGTGACCGTGTTCTGGTGGAGGGCGTCATCGACGGCGTGGGTCTGCGCCCCGTCTACGTCGGCGAAGACCAGGAGGCGATCATCGATGCCCTCTTCCAACTCTGGATCGCGCTCGCCCTGACACAAGGTCGCGGAAGGCGGATCGCTCTTCGCTTGCTGGAGAACTGACGCCCGCCGCCCAGCGGACGGGCATGAACCGAGCAACCTTCGTCGGAATCCTCTGCCAACCCACCGCCGGGTCCGAGCGCCCGAACCCGACAGGTGACCGTTCCGACTATACCGATGGGATGCCGAACGAATCCGTCCTGCTGGGCGGTCGACCTGTCCGTCGCATGGGCTTTGGCGCCATGCAACTTCCCGGCCCGGGTGTGTTCGGTCCACCAAGGGATCGGGATGTTGCGTTGGCGGTGGTCCGTCAGGCCATCGATGCCGGAGTGAACCACATCGACACCGCCCAGTTCTACGGACCCGACGTGGCCAATGAGCTTCTGCGGGAAGCGCTCTATCCGTATCCGGACGATCTGGTGATCGTGTCGAAGGTCGGGGCGGAACGGAACGATCAGGGTCACTGGGTCGCTGCTCAACGACCCGAACAGCTCCGCTCCGGAGTCGAGGCCAATCTGGCTTCCCTGGGGCTGGATCAGATCCCCGTGGTCAATCTGCGTCGGCATCCGGAATCAGACGTTCCGTTCGCCGAGCAGTTGGAAGCCATGGATGCCATCCGTCAGGACGGGCTGATCGGGAGCATCGGACTGAGCAACGTCGATCTGGAGCAGTACCGGACCGCTCAATCTCTGATCGACCCGGCGTGCGTACAGAATCCCTACAACCTGGCGGATACCTCCGGGGAGGACGTCTTCGAGGCCTGTCGGTCCGATGGCGTGCCCTTCGTCCCGTATTTCCCGTTGGGCTCCGCCTTCAATCCCGAGAACCCGGTGCTCGGTGCAGCATCCGTCGAGGTCACATCCCGCCGGTTGGGTGCGACACCGGCTCAGATCGCGCTCGCCTGGTTGCTCCAGCGTGCCTCGACCGTGTTGCTCATCCCGGGGACCTCGTCGCAAACCCACCTGGAGGACAACCTTGCCGCCGCAGACCTGGTCCTCGACAAAGAGGCTCAGGACGTGCTCCCGTAAACAGCGCATCAGGTCGGCCGACCTGGTTGCGGCGTCCCGACCGGTACTCCGGCAGGAGCCGCCGAGAAAAAGGCGGCGGGTCCATCACCGTTAACATCTGGGGCTCATGTCGATGCTGGAGACCACATGACAGACCTATCGGGGCCGGGGTTATCCGTCCCGGGCCGGCTCGGGGTTGCGGCGCGGTTCGAGGACGGTCAGCTCATCCTCGAACTCAGGCCGCAGCCGGAGACGATGCACCACGGCATCGTGCGGGCCAGCGTCCTCTCGTTCGTCATCGACGTGGTGGCGGGGATCCCCCTGGATCGGGACCCTGGCGTGTGGACGCTCACCTCGGACATGTCGGTCAGGATGCGCCTGATGGCCGCGCCCGAACGCATCGACGCGAGCAGCACGATCCTGCGCCAGGGCCGGCGATCGGCCACGAGCCTGGTCGAGCTCAGAACCGACGAAGGAGCGCCGATCGCCACCGGTGCCATCGGTTTCGTGAACATCCCTCGCCGGACGACCGATCCTCCAAAACCGAACGTGCCGCTCGGGCAGATCCCTTCGATCTTCCGCGACCCCGGCACCCTTGCTCGACCCCTGCGCGAGGAGGCCGGCATCACGGTGATCGATGCGGCGGAGGGCGTGGTGCAGGTCGAGGTCACCCCGGAGCTCCGCAATCCCGCAGGGACACTCCAGGGCGCGATGGTGGCGCTTCTGGCCGAAGCCGCGGCTGAAGATCTCATGGCGACACGTTTCGAGTCGCCCGTCGTGGTGACCGACCTCGACCTCCGATATCTCAGGAAGGCGCAGGTGGGCCCGGTGCGCACCCGGAGCAGGCTCTTGGGCACCGGGCCCGACGCGCCCGTCCAGGTCGAGCTCATCGACACGTCCACAGATCAGATCACGACATTGGTCTATGCCCGCACGGTCCCCGTCTCTTGACGCTCCAGAGGGGGCACCGATGCCAATCGCCAGTTGGTTCTCCTGGTCACCTTCTTCGACCGATGACAGAGAGGGTACAGTGACCGGCCGTGGACGGAACCGACGCCGAACTGCCTGAGATCACATTCCCTGAGGGCTTTGTCTGGGGCACCGCGACCGCGGCCCATCAGATCGAGGGCGGCAACGTCAACAACGACTGGTGGGCCTGGGAGCACAATCCCAACTCCGGTTGTGCCGAGTCGAGCGGTGACGCCTGTGATTCACTGCACCGATGGGCCGAAGATGTCCAACTCGTCGCGGACATGGGCCTCCAGGCTTATCGATTCTCCCTCGAGTGGAGCCGCATCGAGCCGGCCGAGGGCGAGTTCTCCATCGCTGCGCTCGACTACTACCGGCGCATCTGTGCGGCCTGCTGCGAGCGCGGCATCTCCCCGGTCGTGACGTTCCATCACTTCACGACCCCGACCTGGCTCACCAATCGGGGTGGGTGGGAGGCTGCGGACGCCGCCGATGTCTTCGCCCGTTTCGTCTCCCGGGCGGCAGCCCACCTCGGGGATCTGATTGGTTGGGCCTGCACGATCAACGAGCTCAACCTCATCGGCGTCATGGGCTACGCCCTCGGGTCATCGCCGCCGGGGGTGAAGGACGACTTCGTCCGGCATCTGGCAGTGAACGAGACCATCGTTCGAGCGCATCGTCTCGCCGTCGATGCCCTTCGATCCGGTCCGGGGAGCTATCCCGCGGGCCTGACGCTGTCGATGGACGAGATGGTGGCCGATCCTGGCGGGGAAGAGGTGCTCGCAGCCGCCCAGGAGATCCTCGAGGACCGGTTCATGCGGGGAGCGGAAGGTGACGACTTCATCGGGGTCCAGTGCTATTCGCGCGTGCACTTCGGTCCGGAAGGCCAAGCCCCCAACGAAGCCGGGGTTCCGGTCACCCAAATGGGGTATGAGTACTGGCCGCAAGGAGTCGAACACTGTGCCCGGCGAGCCTCGGCGGTATCCGGGCTTCCTGTCCTCCTGACCGAGAGTGGGATCGCCACCGAGGACGATACCGAGCGCATCGCCTATATCTCCGAGGCTCTTCGGGGCGTCCGGCGCGCTCTCGATGACGGCGTGGACATCCGCGGGTACTTCGTGTGGAGCTTGCTCGACAACTTCGAGTGGTCGAACGGATTCACACCCAGGTTCGGCCTCCACAGTGTCGATCACACCACCTTTGCCAGGTATGCCAAGCCCAGCGCATCGTGGTATGGCGCCGTGGCCAGAGCCAACGGTTTGCTCGCGCCCCCGACCTGAGGGTGCCCCCACCGGCATGGCCCACCGGTTCCCCGATTTCGACGCCGCTCGGAGCGTGAACCGGCCTCGGGCCAGCGGTGTGGCGATGGTCGCGACAGCTTCGTCCATCCCCGTCATGGTGCCCGATCAGAGCGTTAACATCGGGCCACCACCAGGTGCGCGCCTGGGCTCGATCGAGCCGAGGGCCGACACTGGGGCTCGGGAGGAACCTTCATGAGCGATCCATTGGCACCAACGCTCGAACACCACTTCACCTTCGGACTCTGGACCGTCGGAAATCCAGGTCGTGACCCCTTCGGTCATGAGGTCCGGCCGCCGCTCGATCCCGTGGTCGCCGTGCATCACCTGGCCGAACTGGGCGCCTACGGCGTGAGCTTCCACGACGACGACCTCGTGCCCTACGGGTCCTCAGCGGCCGAGCGGCAGGTGGTTCTCAAGCGCTTCGCCCGGGCGCTCGACGAGACGGGGTTGAAGGTCCCGATGGTCACGACCAACCTGTTTTCCCGACCGATCTTCAAAGAGGGCGCATTCACAGCCAATGATCCAGAGGTTCGCCGATTCGCGGTCAGAAAGGCGTGTGAGGCGATCGACCTCGGCGCCGAGTTCGGCGCACAGATCTTCGTGATGTGGGGAGGTCGAGAGGGAGTCGAAGCCGACGCCGCCAAGGATGTCCGGGCCGCACTGGATCGATACAAGGAGGCAGTGGACCTGTGCTGCGAGTACATTCGTGATCAGGGCCTGCCGATGCGCATCGCCATGGAGCCCAAGCCGAACGAACCTCGCGGGGATATCTTCCTTCCGACGGTTGGGCACGTCCTGGCCTTCATCGGAGCGTTGGAATGGCCGGACATGGTGGGGGTCAATCCCGAATTCGCCCACGAGACGATGAGCGGCCTGTCCTTCTCCCACGCTGTGGCGCAGGTCCTCTGGCACGAGAAGCTCTTCCACATCGATCTCAATGCCCAGCGGATCGGAAAGTTCGATCAGGACTTCCGTTTCGGCTCCGAGGGGATTCGAGACGCCTTCTACCTGGTGAAGGTGCTCGAGGACGCCCACTGGGACGGCATGAAGCACTTCGATGCGCACCCCTACCGGACCGAGGACAGCGCCGGTGTCTGGGAGTTTGCCCGGGGCTGCATCCGCACCTACCTGATACTGGCGGAAAAGGTCCGCCGTTTCGGGGAGGACAAAGAGATCCAAGAGGCCCTAGGTGTGGCCAAAGTGTCCGAACTGGACCGGAGGACCACGTCCGGAGGTGGCCTGGCCGATATTCGAAAGGACTCCTATGACGAGGAGGCGCTTGGTGCTCAGGGCTACGGCCATGAGCACCTCGACCAGCTGGTGACGGAGCTGCTGCTCGGGGTCCGCTAGTGCCACTGGTGGTCGGTGTCGACTCATCGACCACGTCGTGCAAGGTTCACGTGCGGGATGCGGACTCCGGCACGCTGGTCGCCTCGGGACGCGCCCCTCATCCCCCGACCACACCACCCCGCAGTGAGCAGGATCCCCACGCCTGGGAGGTGGCGTTCTCCCGGGCCGGTGCCATGGCCGGCATGCACGACATCCGGCCTGCAGCCATATCGTTTGCCGCACAACAGCACGGTGCCGTCATCGTCGACGGCCATGGAGACATCGTGCGTCCCGCCAAGCTGTGGAACGACACCGAGTCGGCGTCAGACGCCCAGGACCTTCTGGATGAACTTCCGGGGGGTGCAGGCGCATGGGCACAAGCGTGTGGAAGCGTCCCCCTGGCCAGCTTCACCATCAGCAAACTTCGGTGGCTGCGGCGCTGCGAGCCTGAATCCTTCCGTCGTATGGGCTCGGTGCTCCTCCCCCACGACTGGCTCACCTTTCGGCTCACCGGCGAGATGACGACGGACCGGGGGGATGCTTCGGGAACCGGCTACTGGTCCCCGGCCGAGGGTCGCTATCGATCCGACCTCCTGAGTCTGGTAGACGACAACGTCGACTGGGAATCCATGCTCCCAGTCGTGCTCGGCCCCCGGGCCTCAGCCGGGAAGTGGGAAAGCACCGGGTCGACCGTCGGGCCGGGGACGGGCGACAACATGGCCAGTGCCCTGGGCCTCGGCCTGGGGCCTGGCGACCTCTCCCTCAGCTTCGGAACGAGCGGGGAAGCCTGCACGGTCACAGAGGAGCCACGTGCTGAACCTTCCGGGACAGAGGCCGGGTTCGCCGACGCAACCGGCCGGTATCTACCGCTCATCTGCACCCTCAACGCCACCAAGGTGACCGACTCGGTGGCTCGGCTCCTCGGTGTCACCCTCGAGGAGTTCGATGCGCTGGCGCTGTCAGCCCCTCCCGGTGCCGACGGCCTGGTACTCGTTCCTCATTTCGACGGGGAGCGAACACCGAACCGACCGGCGGCAACCGGCACACTGGTTGGCATCGGGAACGACGTCTCCGCGGCCAACCTGGCCAGGGCGGCGGTGGAAGGGGTCGTCTGCAACCTCCTTGGCGGTGTCGACTCCCTAGTCACTGCCGATCGAACAAGCGGTCAACGGATATTCCTCATCGGAGGTGGGGCCCAAAGCGCTGCCTACCGGCAGATCGCCGCCGACCTCCTGGGCGCGCCGGTGATCGTGCCGTCGGAATCCGAACTGGTTGCCTCGGGCGCGGCCGTCCAGGCGGCTGCCCTGTTCCACGGGTGCGACTTCGATGCGCTGGCGGAGGCGTGGAACCTCGGAGCGGGTGATGTCATCGAGCCCAACGACGCTGTGGATCGTGCGGCCGTCCGTGCCGCATTCGCGAACGCGATGGAGAGGGCAGAATGAACAGGCTCCGGTGGGCGGTGGGAGACGAGGCGATGGGCAGAGTGCCCGCTCAACCAAGCGGGGCCGGAGCCACGGACGCGAGCTCGAGTCCGATTCCGACCTTGCCGTGCAGCAGATCGAGTTCTGCCACTTCAAGCAGGTGAGCCGCGATGTCGCCATCCCCTGATCTTCCACACGTGCACAGATACCAAGGGACAGACCTGCCATCGTTGGTCGACAGCGGGACAACTGGCATCGGCTGATGAACATCCATGGACCCGGTAGTACCCCGAAGACCCTGTCTTCAATCAGATTTTCAACGCCGGCCTGAGGAATTCCACCCTCGGCACTCGGAGGGGCCGAACTCAGGATCCGAACCCGAGGATCGGACTTGGTCCGTCAGGGTGCCATCCCCCGCACAAGAGAGGGCGCGCTGGTCCTCCGCTGAGGAGAGGACCGGCGCACAGGCCCAGGTCAGGAAAGGAAAGCGGCATCCTTCTCTTCCTGAAGGGCGACGCCGACCGTACCCCGAAGCCCCGGGGTCCCAAACATCAAATCTCAGACCGAAGGTCCGGACGTCCGATGGACATGAGCTCGTCGGGCACACGCAGCCCCGGTGAGCGCCTCAGACGGGCACGGCTCTTCAACGATCGATCAAACAATGGGTTTGCCGGTGGATGGGCTTGGGTAGGACAAGTGTGTGCCCATGCACTCGTGCTCAGACGCTGGTTCCGAATCCAGTCCCGCATTGGAGGTGTGTCCAGCCTGCCTCTGTGCTGGCCACCTCCCACGTTGTCAGCGAGTAGGACGGACACCGGCCAGGTTTCGTCGCCACGCGTGGGTATCTGCTGTCCGGCCGGTTGAGCCAGGTCCCGCCTCCTGGCTCCCGGCCTGGCACGCACCTTCTGTCCCGGCAGGACGCCGATCGGCCCACACGTGAATTCGATCGGTTCACCCACTGCAGATTCGGACCCCGTGGCGGAAACGCAGAGAGACGTCGTTTGCTCTCCCGTTGAGGCAAAGCCAGAGCGTAAGACCATCGAACATCGGAGAAGGCCATGAAGGTGCGGTTGCAGGCGATAGCAGTTGGTTGTGTCCTATCCATTGCGCTCCTCTCCACGGTCGTGGCGTCAACGTCCGTGGCCACTGCCGCGACCTCGAAGAGCAGCGCCGATCTCTATCCGATCGATTACGTCGTCAAGGCGACGACCACACTGGCGAAGCTGAATGAGACGGTCACGGTACCTCCCGGCTCGTTCAAGGGGTCTCTCAACCTCAATACCTTCGTCCTGAAGGGAAAGTTGAGCCTTCCAGCCGCGTCCACCACCGTGAGCCTGGCGGGAATCGGTCTGGCCAAGGCCACGTTCAAGCTGGCCGAAACAAAGCAAGTCACCGGAAAGGTGAATCTCTCGGCGTTGAAGGTCACAGCCACCTCATCCTTCAATGTCCTGGTCACCTCGGTGGAGCCACTCGGGCTCCCGATCAACCTCGTGGGCAACGACTGCGGTACGTCGACGCCGGTGTCGGTGACCTTCAGTGGGAAGTTCTCGTTCAGCGGCGCCTCGAAGTTCTCCGGCACGTACACCATCCCACCGCTCCAGAATTGCGGGTTGACCACGACGGTCCTCAACGAGGTGATCCCAGGGCCGGGTAACGTCTTCAGCGCTTCGTTCGCACCGAAGAGTTAGGGCATTCCCGGCCGCCGGCGGGACGGGGGTTGACATGCTTCCGGGGAGGCGCTGCGATCAGGGGCAAGAGCAGCGGGAGGGCCCGGTCCGCTTGGGTAGGCCTCTCGCATCGTGACCACACGGCGAACGCGACCGACTGGACATAGAGAGATCGGTCCTGTCTCCTCCCCCCGGGAGACTCGCCGCCCCGGTCGGATTCGACAGAAGCTTCTGCGGATTGAAGCTGGACGGGCCACCCGCGGAGAGTCGTGGGCCGGAGCTCGCGCATGGGATTGGGGATCGGATGAACCGGACGGCCCCGGAATCTGCAGCGGCTAGCAAACCCGCTCGACCTGATGTCGGACCCGATCTTGATCGGTCCCCGGCACGCGCTTTTCTGAAGTACGTTTGAGGGCCGGGTGACCTGGAGTTTTGCCTGAGATTGGGTCTACCAGGGACATGCGGGCCCGGTTCCGACCAGAAGAGAGGGCACATGGAACACACATTCAGCGTTTCAGTTGAGAGTGGCGAGCAGTATTCCGTGGTCTCGGTGGTCGGCGAAATAGACAGTGCCACAGCCCCCGAGCTCCGTGACGGCCTGCACGAAGCCATTGCCGCCGGACCCTCGTTGCTGGTCGTGGACCTTCTTCAGGTCACATTCATCGACTCAACTGCTCTTGGAGTACTGATTGAGGCATCGAAACGGTCCGAAACCGAGAAGCAACTGATGCGCATCGTTGTCTCTGAGCCGAGGATCCTCAAAGTCTTCAAGATCACTGGCCTCACCGAGATCTTCGCAATCCGAGCCTCCCGCGAGGAAGCGCTTGCTGGATAGGCGAACCCGGCTACAGGAGTGGATGGTGACCCGATGACAGACATTGTGGAACTGAGCTTCCCGGTCATGGCGGACCTGGTGGTCCTGGCCCGCCTCGCGGCGTCAACGGTGGCCACGCGTGCCGACTTCGACGTTGAGGAGATCGAGGACCTGAAACTGGCGGTCGACGAGCTGTGCGTCTCACTGGTCCACGAGCGCACCGACGGCACGCTGGCTCTCCGGTTCACCCAGGACGGCGACACGGTCGAGGTGTCGTGCACGTATCTGCCGATCCCTGGTGGGACCGTCGAAGGACAATCAGTTCCTCTGACAGAAGGTCTGTCCGAGCGGATCCTCGATGCACTCGTCGACGAACACGGCAACGATCAACGAGACGGTCTTCCGAGGGCCTGGTTGCGCAAGCGGCGGGCCCGCCAACGAGCCTGATGAACCCACCGGAGCGACCCCCAAGGTCGACTCGGGAAGAGTTCGTCGAATTTGCCCTTACACGCGACGAGCGGCTCCGCAATGAGTTGGTGGAGTCCCATCTGGGGTTGGCACACCAGTTGGCCCGCCGATTCGTCAGTCGGGGGGAAACGTATGACGATCTCGTCCAGGTGGCTTCCCTGGCTCTTGTCAAGTCAGTCGATCGCTTCGATCCTGAGCGCGGCGTCGAGTTCAGCAGCTTCGCAACCCGCACGGTCGTCGGCGAACTCAAGCGGCACTTTCGGGACCGCGGCTGGGCCATCCGGGCACCTCGGCGTATCCAGGAGCTCTATCTCGAAATTGGACCGGCCATCGAGTCCCTCTCTCATGACTTGGGCAGACCGCCCACGATCACCGAAATGGCGGACTCGATAGGCGTCGCCGAGGAGGCCGTCCTCGAAGCCCTCGAGGCTGGAAAGAGCTACCACCTCACCTCGATCGATGCGCAAGATCGGAAGGAGGGAACCATCCTCGACCGCCTGGGCGACGTCGATGCCGGCTTCGATGGGGCCGAGGACCGGCTCGCACTGGCGATATCTCTTGCCGACCTTTCGGAAAGACAGCGAACAATCCTCAACCTCCGGTTCGTAGACGGTCTCACCCAAACGGAGATCGCCGATCGCGTCGGGGTCAGCCAGATGCACGTGTCACGACTGCTGGCCGACAGCCTGGCTGCGCTGAGGAGGGCATTCGAATGAGAGCCCCGAGGACCAACCGGGCAATCCACGTAGCGTCATCCTCGTCAGAGGCTGCGCCTCCATCGCCAGGGACCCCCTTGTGACTAGAGTGACAAACAGGGGCGTGAGCTACTATGTCAATTGTGCCGGGATCTATCCACCGCTGCAGGTGAGCAGAGAAAAGAGCGGTTCGGCGGAGTTGGCTCCCGAGAGATCCCAAGACGACAAGACCATCCTGGGGCGGCGATGACGGAACTAGATGACAGCGTGACCGCCTCGGTGAACGGCACCGTGGATCCAACCGGAGTGCTCACGCTCTTCCTCACCGGGGAGCTCGACATCGTCAGTGTCGATGGCGTGAAGGATGTCATCTCCAAGCTCTTCGCCAGCAATCCGCGACGGGTGGTGTTCGATCTGGAACGCCTCACCTTCATGGACAGTTCGGGCATCGCCCTGATGTTGCAGATGTCAAGACGGGTGGATTCTGTCGAGGTTGTCAATGCCACGCCGATCGTACGAAGGGTGATCGAAGCGACGGGGCTTGATCAGATACTCGGGCTCCAGCCGTGACCCTTCGGCGATCGTTCAGCGTGGATCCGACGTCGGTTGCCGCAAGCCGGCGATTCGTCGGGGATGCTGTGGTCGACCTCCCTACCGACATACAGGAAGCAGCTGTCCTGATGGTGTCCGAGCTGGCCACCAACGCCATTGTGCATGCCACCACCGGATTCGAAGTCACCATCGACCGAACGACGTCGAAGCTGCGCGTCGAAGTGGCCGACCTCGGAGGGGGTGAGCCGGAACTGCAGATGCCGTCGGTCCGTGAGCCCCACGGCAGAGGACTCCAGATCGTCAGGGAGCTCTCCGACGAGTGGGGTATCACCGAGAACGCCGACAACAGGGGCAAGACCGTGTGGTACGAGGTCCGCGTGGGTCCGGCCAGGTTGCTCGACAGCGACGATCCCACCACCCCGGAAGCGACCCGCCGGAAGGCACACCAGCAGTCCGGGCGGGCGCCACGGACCAGCCCAAGGGCCCTGCGCCAAAAATCTGACCCATCCAACTGTGCCGGTGCGGACGCGGCACCCGATGGGTACCTTCGCCGGACGACGGAGGGCCACGAGCACCCGTGTTCCTGCAGGTGGGTACCACGCTCGGTGGCCTGAACCGGGCCACGGACCTCAGTCTGAATCGGGTCTCTGCAAAAGAAGGGTTTCGTCCGGCGGAGCTCGGGTATAGAAGCCGTAAGCGAATCCGCTGACAGGCTCCGACACCTCGAGCCGGATTCGATGCCACTGAGCACCCTGCCCCTCGGCTCAGAGGCAACCCTCTATCTCTTACCGGAGTAGAGGGCCGCCCATGAGTCCGATACCCGGGCTCTCCGGGTTGGCTGTGAGCCGGGGTCCGACCGATCCGGGCGGACCCTCTTCAGGGCAGAGCAGCTTCGGGCACTCTGGAGGTCGGCCACATCGCCTCTGGCGCCTGCCGCGACGTTCGCCTGTGGCGCCTGCCGTAAAGTAGAGTGTCGATCGGGCGGCGCGGGGTACAGCATGGGGAGGCAGGGAATGAGTGCGTCGGCGGGGCAATGCCATCCAAAACGACGTCTGGCGTCGAGCTTGTGCGCGGTTGGACTGCTGCTGACAGGCGTCCTTTCCCTTTCGGCGGTGGCACTGCCCACCCAAGAGGCCGGGGCGGCAACGGACGTGGTGACGAACTGCTCTGGTGATCCCAGCACGTCCGGTTCCTTGCCCAACGAGATAGCGAGTGCGGGAACGGGAGACATCATCACGTTCGCGCTGTCGCCGTCATGTTCGACGATAGACCTCGCGTCCACGATCGTGATCTCGGAGGACCTGACGATCACCGGACCTGGAGAAACCAGCCTGGCGGTCGATGGAGGTACGACCACGGAGCCTTTCGAAGTCACGAGCGGCACGGTGACCATTTCTGGCCTGACCATTCAGCACGGGAACGGACTCGATGGTGGCGCCATCAACAACAGCGGCACGCTTACGGTGAGCAACAGCGCGCTGACCCACAACTCGGCGACAGATGGCGGGGCCATCTACAACAGCGGCACGCTTACGGTGAGCAGCTCAACCCTGTCAGGGAACTCGGCGGGGACGGACGGAGGTGCCATCAACAACCAGGGTACCGTCACGGTAGAGGACAGCACCTTGTCGGCGAACACGGCCGGGCAGTACGGAGGTGGCATCGAAAGCTCCGATGCCACCATGACCGTCGACAACTCCACGGTGTCGGGCAATAGCTCCACCAGCGATGGTGGCGGCATCGACATCGAGGACCAATCGAGTGAGGGAACGTCGACGATCGACAACAGCACCGTGACGGGCAACGGCGCACCCTTCGGCGGTGGGATCCAGGACGATCAAGGTCCACTGACCATCGGGGCCACCATCGTGGCCGACAGCACCTCGGGCAGCGCCTGTTTCCTGCAGGGTGTCACTTCGTTTACCGACCAGGGATACAACATCGACGACGACGGGACCTGTGGGTTCACGTCCCCCAGCGTCAGCGGCTCGGGCACGGTCGACAGCTTCCTCGGATCGCTGGCCAACAACGGGGGCCCCACCCAGACCGTCGCCCTCGAGCCTGGTAGCCCGGCCATCGGCCTGGTGACCGACGGAATTCTGTGCCCGAGCACCGACCAGCGGGATGCGGCGAGGGCCAACCCGTGTGATGCCGGTGCCTATGACACCAACGGCGCCTCGTTCGACCCCTCCATCTCCACCGTCGCCGTCGGGGGGCCCCTGACCGCCCCGACGGTGACCGTCACCGGTTCCGGATTCGGCAACGAGGCGGACCTCGGCGTGCCGGCGTCCTCGACCTTCTGCTCGAGCCTGGATACCGGCTCGGACTATGACAACCTCTCCTTGTCCGATCTGACCGATGGCTGGCAGGCAGGAGCGATGGGCAACTGCACCGGAGTCTCCATCTCGTCGTACACGCCCACTCAGGTGACCTTCACCTTCGGCGGCGGTTACGGCAACGACAGCAACAACTTCCAGTACGGTTCCCTCAGTTACGGTGACAGCTTCCAGATGAACGTGCTGGGCTCCACCTTCAACGGCTCGATTTCCCCCTACTCCCCGACGCCGAGCATCTCCTCGGTCGCCATCACCGGGAACCTGTCCGCTCCGACCGTGACCGTCTCGGGATCCGGATTCGGCGTCCAGGCCGACCTCCTGCCACCGGTGCCTGCAGGCTGCTCGCTCACCGGCTCGGACTATGCCAACAACTTCTACGTCATCGATGGGTGGGGAGCTGGACAGGGATCCGTGGGACCCAACGACTGCACCGGGGTCATCATCTCGACGTACTCCAACACCCAGATCACTTTCACCTTCGGGAGCGGCTACGGGACCGGTGCCGGTCAGTACGGCGTCTTCTCCCCCGGTGACAGCTTCCAGATGAATGTGCTCGGCGCCACCTACAACGGCACCGTCCCGTTTCCGGAGACGCCGACCATCGACGGGGTGACCTTCGGGGGCGACCCCACCAATCCGACGGTCACCGTGTCCGGGTCCGGATTCGACACCCAATCCGACCTCTCGACCGCGGTACCCGCTACCGACTGCTCGAATGCGGACACCGGCTACGACTACGGCAACAGCTTCTACTTCTCCGACAACACCGGCTCGTGGCAAGCCGGACAGGGTGGGAACTGCGTCGGGCTGCTCATCTCGACGTACACGGGCAGCCGGATCGTCTTCACCTTCGGCACCGAGTACTCCTCGTTCGGCCCGGTGCACAACGGCGACAGCTTCTCGGTGAACCTGTTCGGGGTCGCCTTCAACGGCACAGCCTCGCTCGGGACCGGCTACACCTGTGTCGTCTCCGGTATCTCCGGCACCAACAGCTTCCCGGCGGTGGTGTCCGAGTCTCCGGCTCCACCGTCGAGCGTCGACCTCGGGGGGACCTTCCAGACCGCCCCGGCCGCCCAGCTCACCATCCCGGCGACGGTCATCAACGACTTCATCGGCGAAGGCGCAACCTCGCTCACCATCGCCTCCCAGACCACGGCCATCGACGGCCGCTCCTCGGTCGGGGGACCCCTCAGCGGGGCGGTCAGCCCCAACACCGAGTCG